>DATDUR010000106.1:0-7289 GCA_035290305.1 Patescibacteria group bacterium | reverse complement strand
TCAGCCTCTTCTTCCTCACCCTGGTCGTCTTTATCAGCCGGGCTTTCATCATCGCCGTCGTCTTCTGTGATTTCCTCTTCGTCCGTTTCTTGCTCCTCTGTCTCATTGGCGTAATTATTTTCGTAATGTTCGGTCGTTTCCACGGGAATGCCCATGATTTCGGCGTCGGAAACCAGGATTTCCCTGGGTTTGGCGCCTTCGGCCGGACCGATAATGCCCTGTTCTTCCAACAGGTCCAGCAGGCGGGCGGCCCTGGCGTAACCGACTCGCAGCCTTCTTTGCAGGAGGGAGGCCGACCCTTTGCCGGCCCTCATAATAATTTCTTTAGCCTCTGCCAGCAGTTCATCGCCGTTATTGTCAAAGCCGCCGTTAAAACCGGGCACTTTAAGCTGGGCCGAGCCCTCGGTAACCTCGTCTTGGTAATCGGTGTCTCCCTGCGACTGCCAGAAGTCAATCACCCGTTCAATTTCCTCGTCGGTTAAATAGGCGCCCTGGATTCTCCGGGGCTTGGTGATTTCCGCCGAAGTAAACAGCAGGTCGCCCTTGCCCAGCAGTTTTTCCGCGCCGGTAGTGTCAATAATGGTTCGCGAATCAATACCCGAAGCCACGGCAAAAGCGATGCGGGCGGTGATGTTGGCTTTAATCAGGCCGGTAATAACGTTAACCGAAGGCCTTTGGGTGGCCACAATCAGATGGATGCCGACCGCCCTGGCCATCTGGGCCAGCCGGACAATGGCCGCTTCCACGTCGCGGGCGGCCACGGCCATCAAATCGGCCAGTTCGTCAATGACTACCACTATGTAAGGCAGCTTGTTGGTCAAGACGGACTGGTTATACGATTCAATATTTCTTTTTTTAGAAGCGTTTAAGAGCCGGTACCTTTCGTCCATTTCCCTGACTACCCATCTTAAGGCGTTGATGGTTTTATTGACTTCGGTAATGACCGGCGTTAACAGGTGGGGGATGCTGTTGTAGTTGGTCAACTCCACTTTTTTCGGGTCAACCATCACCAGTCTTAACTGCGACGGCGTGTATTGATAAAGCAGGCTGACCAGGACGTTGTTGATGCAGACGGATTTGCCCGAGCCGGTGGCGCCGGCAATTAAAAGATGGGGCATTTTAGCCAGGTCCACCACCCAAGACCGGCCGGACACGTCCTGGCCCAGGCAGATTTTAAGGTCGCCTTTTTTAGCGGCGAATTCCCTGCTCATTAAAACGTCTTTGAGTTTGACAATGGCGATGCTTTGGTTGGGCACTTCCAGGCCGACCAGGGATTTGCCCGGAATGGGCGCTTCAATCCTGATGGGATGGGCGGCCAAAGCCAGAGCCAGATCGTTTTGCAGAGCCACGATTTTGGAAAGTTTGATGCCCTGATGCGGCTTGAGGGTGAACTGGGTAACGGTCGGACCCACGCTTACCTCGCCCATTTCCACGGGGATGCCGAAATTTTCCAGGGTAGTTTTAATTACTTCCAGATTGTGCTTGATGTCGCCGCTGGTGGGCTTGCCTTTTCTGGATTCCAAAAGGCTTAAGGGCACTTCAATCTTTCGGTAGTGGCCGCGGGCAAAAGTGATGTTCAACCCCTCGACAATGTTTTTCGGGAGTCGGCCCGCTGTTATTTTTTTCTTGGAGAATTGGCCTGAATCTTCATCGGCCGGTTGACCCGTTTCTTTAGCCGAGGCTGAAGCCTCGGCTGCGCTCGGGGTTTCGGCGGACAAGGAAGCCTCGGCCACATTTTCTGCTTCGGCGGACAAGAAATCCCCGGCTTCGCCTTCCGTTCCGGTTTCTTCGCCTTCTTCTTCCCAGGCCTCCTCGTCTTCTTCGTCCAGTTCTTTGGCCACCCGTTTTTTAAGATAGCCGAAGACGTTAATTTTGTTAATCAAAGCCGGCAGGCTGGTGTTAAAAGTCACCAGCAGGGAAATAAACAACAGGGCGACCAGAATTATCAGTCCGGCCCAGCTGCCCATGACTTTCTGCAGGGAATAATAAACGGCAAAGCCCAGATAGCCGCCGCCTTGAGCCTGGGCCAAAACCGCCGGCTCGTTAAAGTCCTTAAAAAATTGAAACAGCCCGGAGTAGCTTAAAAACAGAATAATCAGGCCCAGGCAGTTGCTGGGCTTGATGTCGTATTTTTCCGGCCTAAGCAGGGCGTAGCCCAAAACGAGCATGATGACAGGGAAGAGATAAAGTCCCCAGCCGAAAATCGCGCCCAGGCTCTGTCTGATGAATTGCCCCAAAGCGCCGGCCAAATCAAACAGCGATAAAAACGAAACCAGCGCCAGTACCAGCAGAATGATGATAAAGATGCTTTTTCTGGTTTCAGCCGAAACCAGGCCGCGATATTCGTAGTCTTCTTTCTCCTGGTCATTTCTATTTTTTTGACTTTTTTTTCGGCGTCTTCTTGTCATAAGCTGGGCTTATTTTAACACTTTTTAGCTTATTTATAAAGGCTTAAAAACCAGCGATTATTTGATCAATAGCCGGTAAATTATTTTAACCAGCGGGTCAACGTTGGGACCGTAAACCAGGGCCCCGCCCAAAGCGCCGGTAATGGTGATGGAGATAAGGCCGAGCAAAGCCAGCAGGTATTTAAGCGGGGTTTTTAAAATCAGCCGTGGCAGCCAAAAGATTAAAGCGATGAATTTTTCCAGCGGTCCAAAGCCTTTAATGGGCGGCAATTTTTCCTTTAGCCAGCCGATTAAATAAGCGGCCGCCAGCAAAGAAAAAATCCAGGCGGCAATAGTGGCCCAAAGAGCGTGAGTCTGGATTAAATTGACGAACGATCCGCTTTTTAGCGGCCCGATTTGAAACTCGGCGGCCGTTTTTCCGGTTGGCAGAGCCGCCAGCGCTCCCAGCGAACCCAAAATAACCAGCGTGCCTTTTAAGCGGCCGTAAAAAATCTGTCTGGTTAAAATTTTTAAATTGAAGATTTCCAAAATCGCGTAAAGGGTTAGTAGGGCCACCGGAAAATGAACGATAATCGGATGAAAGTCCATAATCATAATTTATTATGCTGGTTGATTTAATTTTATTTTAAATAAGGCGTTCAGTCAATCAGAAAAAAACCAAAAAACACAGTAGGGGGCGGATTTAAAATCCGCCCCCTACTGTGTTTTTATCTTGAATTTATTTTTTAGCCTTGTTTTTGTCAAAGCCGGTGCCGGCCGGAATCAGGCGGCCGATGATGACGTTTTCCTTCAGGCCGCGCAGGTGATCCACCTTGCCGTTGATGGCCGCGTCAATCAAAACCCGGGCGGTTTCCTGGAAGGAGGCGGCCGAGAGGAAACTGTCGGTGGACAGCGAAGCCTTGGTGATGCCCAGCAGGATGATTTCGCCGAGAGCTTCTTTTTTCTTGTTTTTTTGGGCCTCGTTATTGGCTTCAATAAACTGCGAGCGGGTGACGATTTCACCGGGCAGCAGAATGCTTTCGCCGGCGTCTTTGACGTAAACGCGGGAGAACATCTGCCTGATAATCACTTCAATGTGTTTGGGATTGAGTTTCTGGCCCTGCGAAGAATAGATGTGCAGGATTTCTTTAATGATGTATTTTTGGACCGCGCCCTGGCCTTTGTATTTAAAAAGTTCCTGCAGGTCAATACTGCCTTCGGTTAAGGGCTGCCCCGGAGTAATCAGGTCGCCGTCTTTAATCCAGAGGGCGTAGCCGGGCGGAATAATCACTTCTTTGACGGCATCGGCATCGGAGATGATTTTTAGGTATTCGCTATCCAGCTGAACCGTGCCGCCGTGAACCGATTTGATGGTTTTTTTCTCGTCGGTTTTGTATTTCATCAGAACATCGCCGGGTTTTACCGTCTGGCCTTCTTTAACCGCCAGATCATAATCTTCCTTCAGCAGGACGTTTTCTTTGACCTCACCGTGATATTTAATGTTGATGACGCGTTTATTGCGGGTGCCGGCGGCCATGTCTTTGCTTATTATGGCGGAACCCTTAACCTCGGCGATAATGGCTTTTTTCTTGGGCGGCCGCGCTTCAAAAAGTTCTTCCACTCTGGGCAAGCCCTGGGTAATGTCGGTGCCGGCCACGCCGCCGGTATGAAAGGTTCTCATGGTCAGCTGGGTGCCGGGTTCGCCGATGGACTGGGCGGCGATAATGCCGACTGCCGTTCCCAGTTCCACGATTTTGTTGTGGCCCAAATCAAAGCCGTAGCATTTCTGGCACAGGCCCCGGACCGATTTGCAGGTCATCAGCGAGCGGATGCGGACAGACTCCAGTTTAAAGGCGGCCAGGGTTTTAAGGTTGTCTTTAGTGACCGCGTCTCCGGCTTTGACGATGACTTTGCCGGTCTTGGGATTTTTAATGTCATCCATGGTGGTGCGGCCCCAGATAATGTTCAACATGTCTTCGCCGATTTCTTCGGCATCTTTCTGGGTCAGAGCCAGGCCTTCCTTGTCTTTGCAGTCTTCTTCCATAACCACCAAATCTTGGGCGACGTCCACCAGCCTTCTGGTCAGATAGCCGGCGCTGGCCGTTCTTAAGGCGGTATCGGACAGGCCTTTTCTGGTGCCATGGGTGGAAATAAAGTATTCCAAAACGTCCAAACCTTCCTGGAAGTTGGCTTTAATCGGCAATTCAATGATTTCGCCGGCCGGGTTAATCACCAGGCCTTTCATGCCCATAATCTGAATCATCTGGGCCCAGGAGCCTCTGGCGCCGGAGGTGATGATGGAATAAAGCGAACTGGAAGTGTCAAAGGATTTTTTGCTGATTTCGGTAATTTCGTCTTTGATGCCGTTCCAGACCTCCACCACCTTAACGTATCTTTCCTTATTGGTTAACAGGCCCTGTTCGTACTGTTCCTGGATTTGTTCCACCTGGCCCTCGCCTTTTTTAACAATGCCGGCTTTTTCTTTAACCATTGGAATGTCGTTCATGCCCCAGGATAAACCGGAGCTGGTGATGGTTTCGTAACCTAATTTTTTAAGAGAGTCCAGAAATTTGACCGAACCTTCCATGCCATAGATGTCCAAAGACAGGGCCACCAGCTGTTTGAGATTTTTGGCGTCCATATCCTGGTTGATAAAGCCGAGTTTTTCCGGAACGATTTTGTTGAAAATTAACCGGCCGATGGTGGTGCCGGCAAGTTCGCCGTTTAAGGGCAGGCTGATGAGGTCGTGGAGTTTGATTTTCTTTAAGTCGTAAGCTATCTTGGCTTCGTTAAAATCGGAAAAATATTTGACCGGCTTGGTCTGTTTGGGATTCATGAAAGTCAGGTAATAACAGCCCCAGACAATATCCTGGTCGGGCGTGGTTATCGGGTCGCCGGTGGCCGGCTTCAGCAGATTGCGGGTGGAGCGCATGATTTCCGCCGCTTCTTTTTTAGCCTCTTCGGTAATCGGCACGTGGACGGCCATTTGGTCGCCGTCAAAGTCGGCGTTAAAAGCGCGGCAGACCATCGGGTGGATTCTAATGGCCTTGCCTTCAATCAAAATCGGCTGGAAAGCCTGAATGCCCAAACGGTGGAGGGTCGGAGCGCGGTTTAGCATCACGTGGGATTTTTTGGTGATGGCTTCCAAGATGTCCCAAACGTCGGCGTGGTCCTGCTCAATGTAACGGTTAGCCGAGCGGACGTTGTGGACCACTTCGTTTTTAATCAATTGGGAAATGACAAACGGCCTGAACAGTTCCAAGGCCATGGTTTTGGGCAGACCGCATTGGTGCATTTCCAGTTTTGGCCCGATAACAATGACCGAACGGCCGGAATAATCTATTCTTTTGCCTAAAAGGTTTTGGCGGAACCGGCCTTGTTTGCCTTTCAGCATGTCGGCGATGCTCTTTAACATTCTTTTCTGGCCGGTGGAGGCGGTGACGGTTTTACCGCGCCTGGCGCCGTTGTCAATCAAAGCGTCCACCGCTTCCTGCAGCATTCTTTTTTCGTTTCGCTGGATGACTTCCGGCGCTTTAAGTTCCTGCAGTCTTTTTAACCGGTTGTTGCGGTTGATGACCCTTCTATATAAATCGTTAAGGTCGGAGGTGGCAAAACGGCCGCCATCCAACTGGACAATCGGTCTTAAATCCGGAGGGATGACCGGCAAGACGGTTAAAACCATCCACTCGGGCTGAATTTTATTGGTTAAAAGGCTTTTAATCAGCTTGGCCCGGCGAATCAGTTTTTTCTTTTTGGAAGGGATGGCCGTGGCGATCTCTTCATCCAGCTCTTTGGCCATTTTCTTAAGATTGCCCCGTTCCAGCAGTTGGCGCACGGCTTCGGCGCCGATGCCGGCCTCAAAAACGTGGCCGTATTTCAGGGACAGGTCCTGGTAAGCGTTTTCGGAAATGATTTTAAAAGGTTTTAAGTCCCGGAGTTCTTTTTTGGCCTGCTCGGCCGCTTTTTCCAGAGACTCTAGCTTGTCCGTCTTGATTGATTCAATCAGGTTGAGTTCCTTGTCAAAATTAAAATCTTTTTCGCCTTTGGCTCTTTTTTGGTTGAGTTCGTTGATTTTCTGTTCAAATTCTTTTTCCAAGGCCCGGCGTTTGCTTTTCAGCTCGCCCTTGATTTGTTCCAGAGTCTGGCTTCTTAAATCCTCGTCCACGCTTAAAATAATAAAGGAAGCGAAGTAAATGATTTTTTCCAGTTCCTGGATGGACAAGTTAAGCACCAGGCCGATTTTGGAAGGAATGCCCCGCAAAAACCAGATGTGGGAAACCGCCGTCGCCAGTTTGATGTGGCCCATTCGTTCGCGGCGGACAATCGCCCGGGTGACTTCCACGCCGCACTTGTCGCAGATAATGCCCTTGTAGCGGATTCTTTTGTATTTGCCGCAGTAGCATTCCCAGTCTTTGCTGGGGCCGAAAATCTTTTCGCAAAATAAGCCGTCTTTTTCCGGCTTTTGGGTGCGGTAATTGATGGTTTCGGGTTTTAGCACCTCCCCAAAAGACCATTTGAGTATTTGGTCAGGCGAGGCCAATCTTAAGCGAATGCCGTCAAAATTCAAAGACGGGGAACTGTAATCGTCCATAAAGGTTGTTTTGGTGGAAGAAGGATTTGGCATAGTATGTTAAGCGCTATAAGTGTTAAGTCAGAAGAGACTTAATGTCAGCCAAAGGCTGACCAGCCTCTGGCTGGGACTTAATCGACTTAATAATTAATTTTATTCTTTTTCTTTAATTTCCTCGCTCCGGCCTTTTTGTTCGCGTTGCCGGACGACTTTATCGTCTTTCATCAGTTCAACTTCCAGACACAGGCCTTTTAATTCCCTGACTAAAACGTTGAAGGATTCCGGTATGTTAAGCCTGGTAATCGGTTCACCCTTGATAATGGATTCGTAGG
>DATDUR010000105.1:0-3099 GCA_035290305.1 Patescibacteria group bacterium | reverse complement strand
GTCTGAATCTTCGGCTCAAGCGGCAGCGCCGCCGAACCGGCCGGAGCCTTAACTTCAGTCTCGGGCGATATTTTGGAAAAAGCCAAATCCGCTCCGCCTTTAAAATCTCTTAATTCACCGTTGATTAAAACTTTAAACTGTCCGGACTCGTCCATGACTAAAATTCCGCCCTTGTCCGTTGTCTTATCGCCTGAATTCCGGTTGTAATTAGCTGATTCCTGGGCCATCTTAAAATGATATAGTAAAGTAAATATTTCTCGCTTAATTATAACATAAAAAAGGCCTTTTCGGCAATGAACTATTGAAGCGGGATTTGGCCTTAGCTAACAAGACTTTTCAAAAACAAAAATTTCCCTGATTATCCTCTGCCCCGGACGCGAGTAAACCAAAGACGGCCGGTCTTCGGCGCTTAATTTAATCGTGGTAAAACCCAGTAAAGCGATGGCCGGCAGAATGTCCAGGGTTTGAGAATTTATAACCGGCAAAATAATCACCGCCCGCCCGCCTGGTTTTAAAACTTTGAAAAAGGATTCAAAAGATTTGAGATAAAGTTCCGATAAATCACCGATGATTTTTTTGACCGAAGCCGATTCCAGACGGTCAGCCGGACCCAGATAAGGTTCCGTCACGATACAGTCAACCGATGCCTCGTCCAAGACGTCGGTTAACTCCCGGGCATCCAGCTGGAAAATTTTGACCGTGGAAACGTCAAAATGATATTTGCTCTTAAGCCAGTTTAAATTATTAGTCGTGTCCGCCACCGCTTTCTCCGAAATGTCTCCGGCTATCAGATTTTTAAAACCCAACAGCAGGGCTTCCTGAATAACGGTGCCCGAACCGCAAAAAGGATCCAAAATAATCTGCTGGGGGGCGGCGGCGCTTAAATTGAGCATGATTTTGGCCAGCTTGGGCGGCAACAGGCCGGATTTATCGTCCCGGAAAGGACGGCTAAAATCCCTGAAAGAAAAATTTTTATAATCCTGAACCGTTAAAGTATAGCCCAGATAATAACCGGCTCCATCGGCCACCACCACGATGTCGGCGCCCCGCTCAATCAACTTTTCCTTGGCCACGATAACCGAGGATAAATCCTGGTTTTTAGAAACCACCAATCTGACTTTGCCCTGACGGTTGATTGGACTTCTTTTGAATTCCAAACCGATTTTTTCCAATTGTTTTTTAATGTCCGTTCCATATAAACTGAAGCCGAATTGGAATTTCTGGCCGGCCTCTTTGACGGACTTTAACCTTTGGCTCAACAGACCGGCCGCGGCCGGAGCCAGCTTCTCCTTTGAACATTTATCAACAATTAAGGCAATCTTCACCAGGCCGCCCAGCCGTTCCTGTAAACCAGCCGAGTCCAATTTATTCTGACTGCTTACCAATAAGGCGTGGCCGCTAAAAAGCAATTCCTGGAATTTTATCTGTTCTTGGTTTAAAACCGCCATCAGCTCGGCTCGGGACAGCCGGGGTATATGCCCTAAAATAAAGGCGTAAATTAAGGGTTTTTTAAACATAGTCTTGGAATAAGCTTAGCTATTTTTGGCTAAAATGACAATACTCTTGACTTTTTTGGCCTAATTTGTTTAAATGGTGAGGCTACGTTATGGGTAGCAAAATTAACCATGTTCCGCTAAAGCGGGACCCCCATGGACTAAAATTTCGAATTTTGAAATTCGAATTTCGAAATTTATAAATAATATGGGGTAATTTTGTCTCCGCCATGACCATGGTGGAGTAAAAAAATATGCAAGAACAATCACAACACTACGAACTGGCCCTGATTATCCCCGGCTCCATCGCCGAAGACAAACATCAGGAAATTTTAACGGGAGTTAAAAATTATCTGGAACAAAACCAGGCTCGCCTTACCCAAACCACCGATTGGGGCAGGAGAAAATTCGCCTATGCCATAAAAAATTTAAGGCATGGCTTTTATTTTACTCTTGAATTTGACCTGACGCCTAAAATCCTCAAAGAACTGGACAAGGGCCTTAAATTAAACAACAATCTGTTGCGTTTTATGATTGTCAAAAAACGGATTAAAACTCCGGAAGAAATCGCCCGGGAACAAAAACTGAAAGAAAAAAGAGCCAAGTTTGAACTGGACCAGCGGCAAGCCAAGGTTAAAGAAGAGGCCAAGGGCCAAAAAGAAAAAACTTCGGCCAAACCCAAGGTAAGTCTGGAAGATCTGGATAAAAAATTGGATGAACTGCTGGAAAAAGACATTATCTAAAATTTACAATTTAAAATTTTAAATTTTCAATTAATTTCCAATGAATTAATTAACTAATAAAATAACAATTAACAAGAAAAGCGATGACAAATCATAAACTTAGCTATGATTTAGAGGAGAGAACTACTAAATTTGGCGAACAAGTTATTGTCCTTTGCCAGGAAATAAAACAAAATGTCGTCACCAACCCGATCATTGGTCAATTGGTAAAATCTGCTACCAGTATTGGCGCTAATTATTCGGAAGCTAACGGTGCCAGTTCTAAAAAGGATTTTAGAAACAAAATATTTATCTGTAAGAAAGAAAGTCAGGAAACAAAATATTGGCTAAAAATTCTGCTTAAATGCACCCCGTATAAAAAAGATGAGATTTTAAGATTAGCGACCGAATGCCACGAACTTATCTTAATCTTTAGTAAAATATGTTTTACCTTAAATAGTAAATTGACTAAATGAAAATTGAATAAAAATTGAAAATTAATAATTGAAAATTAACAATAATCCTATGAACTTAAACAAAGCCATGATTATCGGCAATTTGACCCGCGACCCCGAAGTTAGAACCACTCCCTCGGGCCAGAGCGTGGTTAATTTTTCCGTCGCC
The DNA here is from genome assembly GCA_035290305.1 of Patescibacteria group bacterium. Taxonomy (GTDB): domain Bacteria; phylum Patescibacteriota; class Patescibacteriia; order UBA1558; family UBA10009; genus DATDUR01. The sequence goes on along the minus strand of DATDUR010000105.1, from coordinate 260 downwards.
ACCAATTTTACCTGGACGGATGAAACCGGCAAAAAACAGGAGCGGGCGGAATTCCACAACGTGGTCGCCTGGAGAAAACTGGCCGAGATTATCGGCCAATACTTAAAAAAGGGTAGCAAGATTTACGTTGAAGGCCGCCTGCAAACCCGCTCCTGGGACGATCAAAGCGGCGTTAAGAGGTACCGCACTGAAATCGTGGCCGACAACATGATTATGCTGGACCGGCCGACTACCCAAAGCGCCAAATTCGCCCCCGCCAG
>DATDUR010000104.1:0-5288 GCA_035290305.1 Patescibacteria group bacterium | reverse complement strand
AGATAAGGCGAGGTAAAATAAACGTAAAGTTCGTCGTAATCGGACAAGCCGTCCAAATCGGAATCAGCCTCCTGCAGAGCCAGCAGCTGGCCGATGTCGTTGCCGGATGAATTGGTATTGAAATTCAGGTCGCCGGTTTCGGCAAAAGGTATTTTTAGATAATTAAACCAGTTGGTGGCGGCAAAAAACAGCCCGACCACGGTCAAAATAACCAAAACAAGCGATATGGTAGTCGGTTTGATATCGCCGGCGGGCGCTGCTAGCGGTTCAAAAACACTTGCCGGAAGGTCTTCGTTAAAATCAGTTAATTGGTTGTTTTCTGATTTTTTTTCTGCCACGGCAATGCTGGTTAAATTAAATTAAATCTATACAAAATTATATCAGAAATGAATGGGTTTCGTCAATGAAAGATTGAAGTTTAAAAGTCAATTTTAGCCAATCATCCAAAGACAGCTCTTGAGCCCGGACAGCCGGATTTAAACCGGCCCCTAAAAGCGCCTGATTGGCTTTATTTTTCGGCAGATGAAAGCTGTTGGCCAAATTATTTTCCAAAGTCTTGCGTTTTGAGCAAAAACCGGCCCTGACGACCTGCCAATATCTTTTCTCGGCCTGCCTCTCTGTTAGTCCGGAAAACATTTCAGTATATGGAAAGCCGGTAATCCGGTCAAGGTGGATAATCGCCGATTCAACCTTGGGCGGCGGATAAAAAGATTTTTGGCTGATTGTTTTGATTATCTTGGGGCAACTGTAGAGCTGGACGGAAACTGACAACAGGCTCATGGCTTTGGCCGCGGCGCAGATTCTTTCGGCCACTTCCCGCTGCAACAATAAAGTGATTGACTGGGGTTTATTTTCGGCGGTTAAAAACTTTTTTAAAAAAGCGGAGGAAATGCCATAAGGCAAATTGGCCACGATTTTGTAATGCTTCAGTGTCTCAATTTTATACCGCAAAACATCCTGGTGGATAATTATCAAATTTTTATTCAATGATTCTAAGTTTTTTAAATTCTTAAAAAGTTTTTCCTCCAATTCAACCGCGATAACTTTGCCCGATGACTGAATCAGCTCCAGGGTTAAAAAACCAAAGCCCGGTCCGGCCTCCAGAACCGTATCGGCCTTGGAAATTTTAGCCGTTTTAACCATTTCTAAAATTACCTGCCGGTCAATACAAAAATTCTGGCCTTTTAATTTATCCGGCCGCAGGCCGGTTTTTTTAATTAACTCTTTTGTCTGAAGCAGAAGGTCCATAAATTTTTCCTTTTCTTAAAACTTTAACCTGTCCATCAATCACCCGGGTAACCGTGGAAACCGGATGAGCGGGCAATCTACCGGCATCAATGATTAAATCGGGCTGATGTTTTCTGTCTTTAAATTGTTTAACAACCGCCTCGGCCGAATAACATTCTTTTTGTCCGGCCAGATTGGCGCTGGTGGCGGTTAGCGGCCCGCCCAATTTTTTGACTATGGCCGTGGCCAGTTTATTTGAGGAAATTCTCAAACCCAAGGTTTGATAATTTCCAATTTTTAATTTTAAATTTTTATTTAATTTTAAATTTTTAATTTTTAATTTGTTTGATTCTTGATTCTTTTGATTTTTGATTTCTAACACTAAAGTCAGCGGTCCCGGCCAATGCTTTTTCGCCAACGATTGACTTAAGCCGTCAAACTTGACCAATCTTTTGGCCATACTCAAGCTACTAACCAAAACCGACAAGGGCTTGTTAAAGGCCCGGCCTTTAATCCGATAAATTTTCTTGACGGCTTGGGGATTTAAAAAATCAGCCCCCAGTCCGTAGGCCGTTTCCGTCGGATAGACTATTATGCCTCCCTGCTTAAGGATTAATACTGCTACCTCAACACCTTGTTTGTTGGCTTTAACAATCTCCATAACTTCTACTAATTACTAATCTACTACGAATTACGAATAGTTACGAATATACGAATGAGATTTAATGGCTGATGCTGAATTATTAAGTCTTAAGTCGGTTTACAAAATTAGTATATTGGTAATGATTCGTAATTCGTAGTTTAGTTAGAAATTGAAAGCTTTTTCATAAAGTCCGTGTTTGGGCAGCAAGTTAACCAGCAGCGAAGCGACGGCCGCCAGCGCGAAAACCAGATTTAAAGACAAGAAGTTCAACAGCGCCAGGATGATTGTCATGACGATAATCCGGCCGAACTGCAGATACATCTCCCGCAAAGTGGAATATTCGTCCAGAAAATGGCCGCTGTCGGCCGCTTTTTCGTAAATCAAGGCGCTAAAAGGCGTCCGCAATAAAATCAAAGCGAAACTGTGGTAGGTGGAAGCGATAAACAGTTGAAAAGCGGTGGTCACGAACATTTTGGCGATCCAGCCCAGAGAATACAAAATTGAACCGGCCCGCATCAGCTTTCTTTTATTGAACCTATCGGTGTAATCGCCCATGGCCAGATTCAGAATAACGGCTATCAAAGTAATCGCCGAAGTTAGGATGCCGACTTGCAAATACCGTCCCTCTAATAATTGCCAGATGAAAATCGGCCACAACACCCCGCCGATCCAGTTTTCCGCGCCCTCGCCGATGTAAGCCAGCATCATCTTGCGATTGCTTCCGGCAAAAAATTCTTGCCAGGTTCGCTGATAACTCCAGGTGAATTTTTCCTTGACCTCCGGCAGAAAATAAAGCGGCAACATGGAGGTGAGGATTAAAACTACGACGATGACAAAAACCGGCTTGAAGCCGAATTCCATGATTAAAAAACCGGAAATAAACGGGGTTAAGATGCCCAGGAAAGTGGAAATGGAATCCAGCAGGCTGATTTGCTTGCCCCGATTTTTGCCTTCGGAAAAACTGGCGAAATCCGTGTGATAAGGCACCCAGTAAAGCATGCGGTAAAGGGTCAGGGACAAGCCGGCGACAACGGTCCAGACTAAAACGTCATTTTCAAAAAAATAAAGGGCGAGGTAAAAAAACGCCAAAAACGGCAACGAATAAATCATGACTTTGGTAATGCCGAAAACGTTCATCAGCCTGGCGCCGGGCGCCGCCAGCAGCAAATACAAAAACCAGGTCCAAAAATAAAACCAGATAACCGCCTGCAAACTCTGGTATTGCTGCAATAAAAAAACCGGCAGAAACAAACCGATAAAGCCGGCGGCCACCAGAATCAAGGTTCTGGAAGTGTAAAGCGAGGCCAGCCCGGGCGGCAAAATGTTTTTATCCTTATATCTGCTGATAATGGACATTAGTTAATAGAGTAATGGATTAATTAACGACTAAATTTATCAGTTTGTCTTGAAGATAAATAACTTTTTTTATTTCTTTGCCTTGTAAATGACTTTTGACGTTTGTTAAATCATTAATTAACTTTTCTATTTCTTTTTGGCTGGCGCCGCGGGCGGCTTTGATTTCCGCCCGGACTTTGCCGTTAATCTGCACCACCACCGTTACCTCTTCGTCAATAATCAATTTTTTGTCATATTCCGGCCACTTTGCTGTAAAGATCGATTCCTGGTGTCCGAGCGACTGCCAAAGCTCTTCGGCCAGATGCGGCGCGAAGGGCGACAGAATAATCAAAAACTTTTCCAATTGTTCTTTGCTTAACTGCTCATTGCTCACTGCTTCATTCATAAATATCATCATTGAGGAAATCGCCGTATTAAATTTTAAAGCCTCAACGTCTTCGGTGACTTTCTTTATCGTCTTATGAAGCAATCTTTGTAAATTATCAATTTTAAATTTTGAATTTTTATTTAATTTTAAATTTTGAATTTTTAATTCATTGGAAATTAGTTTATATACTTTTTCCAAAAATCTCCTGATGCCGATAATTCCTTGCTGGCTCCACGGCTTCGTATCTTCCAGCGGCCCCATGAACATCTCATAAATTCTCATGGTGTCGGCGCCGTAAGCTTCCACCACTTCGTCCGGATTAATCACGTTGCCCCAGCGCTTGGACATTTTCCGGCCGTCTTCGGCCAGAATAATCCCCTGATTTCTCATTTTTAAGAAAGGCTCGTCAAATTTCAAATAACCCATATCCCGCAGGGCTTTGACGATGAATCTTGAATAAATCAGATGGCCGACCGCGTGCTCCATGCCGCCGATGTACAAATCCACCGGCAGCCAGTATTTGACCGCTTTCTTGGAAAAGGCTTCTTGTTGATTATGGGCATCGCAGTATCTTAAAAAGTACCAGGAAGAACAGACAAAGGTGTCCATGGTGTCGGCTTCGCGGCGCGCCGCTCCCCCGCACTTGGGACACTTTACGTTATTAAAAGACTTGGACGATTTTAAGGGCGACTCGCCGGTCGGCTTAAAATCAACGTCATCGGGCAAGAGTACCGGCAGGGCTTTTTCCGGCACGGCTACCAGGCCGCATTTATCGCAATAGATAATGGGGATCGGCGCGCCCCAATAACGCTGGCGTGAAACCAGCCAATCCCTGATTTTATATTGAACCTTTTTTTCTCCTTTAACGAATTTAGTGATTTTATCTCTGGCTTCTTCGGAAGACAGGCCGTTAAATTTATCAGAATTTATCAGCTTACCTTCGCCTGAATAACATTGGCCGCCGGCTCCGCCACTTATGACTTCGGCTATCGGCAAATCAAACTTACGGGCAAACTCAAAATCCCGTTCATCGTGAGCCGGCACGGCCATAATCGCGCCGGTGCCGTAATCGGTTAAAACATAGTCGGCCAGCCAAATCGGAATTTCTTTTTTAGTGGCCGGATTAACGGCTTTAATCCCTTTTAATTCCAGGCCGGTTTTTTCCTTGGCCAGGTCCGTTCTTTCCAGCTTATTCTTAGATTTAGTTTGATTAATATATTTTTCAACCTCATCCCAGTTGTCTATCTTTAATTTCAGGTCTTTAATGAGCCCGTGTTCCGGCGCCAGCACCAAATAAGTCGCGCCAAAAAGAGTATCGGGCCGAGTGGTAAAGACTTGAATGTTAAATGTTAAATGTTGAACGTTGAACTCTATTTCCGCGCCTTCGCTTTTGCCGAGCCAATTTTTCTGCGTAGCTTTTAAAGCATCCGACCAGTCTAAACTGTCAATTTTTTCTAAAAGTTCTTTAGCATAGTCCGTCACTTTAAAAAACCACTGTTCCAGCTCTTTTTGGATTACCTGATTTTCGCAGCGTTCACACTTACCCGCTCCGACCTCGGATCGAGGCGAGCCATCCACCACCTGTTCGTTGGCCAAAACGGTTTTGCAGGAATCGCACCAGTTGACCGGCGCCTGTTTTTTATAAGCCAGGCCTTTTTTGTACAGCTGTAAAAACAGCCACTGCGTCCACCGATA
>DATDUR010000103.1:0-18531 GCA_035290305.1 Patescibacteria group bacterium | reverse complement strand
TCCTGCTTCTTTTTGGCCCAGTCAATCTTCTTTTTTATTTCCGCATTGCGACAGATATTGCAAACGCCCCGCTCGTCAAAATTTATTGACTCCCAGGTTTCCGGCATCACGCACCGGCTGCATCTTTTTAATTCATAAGTTGATTTTCCGTTTGACATACGCCCGATTAATTATTTTTTTATGACCATGACGATATCATCGTACAAAACGCCTTCATGATTAATGGCCTTTTCCTTAATTTTCACAATTTTAAAACCAACTTTTTCATAAACTCTGGCGGCCTTTTTATTATCGGCGATTACTCCCAGCTCAATTTCTTCCAATCCCATGGAATTAAAGGCGTAATCTATGATTAATCGGGTGGCCTCGGTGCCGATTCCCTTGCTCCAGTAATCTTTGTTGCCTATTAAAATCCCGAAAACGGCTCTTTTCTTTTGCCAGTCGATCGGTTCCAGCTTAACATTGCCGATATGGACGTTGTTTTCTTTATCAAAAACTCCCGCAAAAAATGAATTAGGATCGTCAACTCTTTGCTGAATGTAGTTCCTTAAATCTTCAATCGTGGCTTTTCTGGTTTCTAAATATTTATTTACCGCCGGGTCGTTCAGCCAACCGCAATATTCCCCGGTAGCGTCGGCTAAATTTAATTCTCTTAGGTAAATCCTGTCGCCAATAATTTTTTCATCTTTAATTTTATGCATCTTCATAATCCTTATTAATAAATTCAATCAGGCCTTTTTCCCTGAACCTTGTTAAATAATCGTAAACTTCATTAAAAGGCAGGTCGTGCTTGATGGCTATGTCTAAAATGGAAATATTTTCGTCAAAATACCGCGGCAAGCGATTCATTAAATCGTACCATTGATATCTGACTTTCAAATTGCCGTCTTGGTTAATTGAAGGATCGGTGCCCGGGGAAATGTACAAATCATACTTGGGGTTGCTCAAGGCAATCAGGCCGGTGAATTTTCTTTTTAGCCAGCAGTTTTTTTCTAAAACCTCGATGATTTCCATGATTATATTTACCGTTTCCGCCAGTTTATCTTCTTTAATCTGCTCAAAATTATCACTGCTTAAATGATGGTACGGAGTATGCCGATGGTCGGCTTTCTCAAAATTACCGGGCGAAACCCGTGATAAAGAAATCATGGGCACTTCATAGCCTGGCGCCTCCCAAACGCTTTCATCATTGCCCAATACCTGCCTAAAACCCTTGCTCCAGTAATTCCCGCTTTTAAATTTTAGAACGTGATGAGCGACCCTATCCATCAGGCTTTTACCGCTAAAACTTTCCTGCAGGGCGAAAACCGGATTATCGTGGCCGATTATTTCCAAAAAAATGCCCAATTTAAAATTGTCAATCGTTCGCCCGTCCAAACCGGCCAGATAAAAAACCGTGCCCAAATGCTCCGGACCGACCACTAATCGGTAACTAAACCTGGTCTGCCTTTGCTTGAGCCTGTTCATTATTTCCATAAAAACCACGTAGCCGGCCGGACCGTCGTTTAACTGGGCGGCATGGCAGTTATGGGCGTTGAAGATGACGGTTTCTTTCAACTCCCCCTGATGTTCGTATTCCAGAACTTTCATTTTGCCGTCAGTATGCGTGGTTTCCAAATCAACTTCATATTCGCCTTCCGTTAAGCGCAAAAAAACATTATAAGGCAGGGAAAAGCCCCAGGTCTTTAAATGCGGCTTGTAATAAAGATCGCAGTGGTAAACTATGTCATCGGGCGATTTTTTAAAGTAATAAAGATGGTTTTTCAACTCCGATAACGAAACCTTGCCTTTAAACGACCGGGAATAGCCGATAACGCCCAAAGGATGTTTTTTGCCGTCGTAAATCAGTTGACCGTCCTTTTTAATTTCAGCCTTAACAACTTCCCATTTTTGAGGGACAATCCAGCCGTTATGCTCCTGCCCCGATTCATATTCCCAAATCTTAAAAGGCAGTTCTTCCCTTAAAATGCGATTTTGCTCATCGGCCCCGTCGGAAATGGGAGCAATGGGCAAACCGTCAATTCTTTTTAATATTTCCATCATGCCGCTCATAATTTTTTCTTATTTTTTAACCCCCGGTCGTCATAAATCGCCCTAAAAGTCATTGCTTCGTCTAATTTAGAATAAGGGGTATGTAATCGGTCGCCCAGTTGTATTGAATCTGTAATATTTTTACCCTGTTCATTTAAAGCCTTTTTTATCAGCAATAGATTGTCCAAGCCTGCGACATAAATGCCTTTTTTATCTTTTCTAATGACGATTCCGGAAGTAAAGGGGTGGTATTTTTCCCGCTCATCCAGCAATTGGCAATCTTTGAGGAAAATTCTCCGCTTGTTTAAATAAGTAGAGGCTCCCGGATAGGGGTCGTCAAAAGCGTTGATGAATAAATATATCTCGCGACCGAGCCAGTGCCAATTAATCAGGCCGCTGTTTTTGGTAGAAAGAAACGGATAAAAGGAGCTGGCCTCTTCTTTCAGGCCCGTTAGTTCAAAACTTTGGCCCTCCTTGGCCTGCTTAATGAAATCTTTAAGAAAATTAATTTCCTTTTTTATCATAAAATTATAGCAATCAAGGGGCTTGATTGTTCCGGCTGGAAAATTGAATTCTTCTCTTTTAATTATCTTGCCTTTCTGAAACTCCGCGGCTGAACCGGTGATAACCTGCATGTTTAAAACTCCCAGATTGTTTTGATGCAGAATTCTCCAGGTATGATGGGCCCCGCCCCGGTAGCGCGGCAAATCCACGCCCATATAATCCAACAGGTGGTTTTTGGCAAAAAATTTCACGGTTTTTTTGGAAAAAATCCAAGGAGCGCCCATGGCAATGCCCAAACTATTTTTAGTCACCTCCTGCTTGAACTTTTTATCATTATTAATATCCGCCGACTCATAAAAAACGACTTTGCTTCCGGCTAATCTTTTTTTTAAGCTTTGTCCGTAAATCTTTTCAGCCAGATGCCTTTTGGAGGCGAAAACAACCACTTCCAAATCTTTGTCTTTAACAGCTTCTTTGACAAACTCCGCCAGCAGCATATAGCCGTCAATTAAAATTAACTTGTCTAACTTATTAAATTTCATAATTATGATTTTTTAAGTAAGTCCGCCTGCTCCAGTCTTTGGGAAGCGCTGATTAAGGCATCTATTTTCTGGCCTGATTTTTCAGCTATGGACAGAAGGTCATGGCTGCCGTCAGACATGTTTAACAGCCACCAGATGGCTAGGTCTTCTTCTTTTTGAGGCTCTTTTGTGGAAAGCGAGCGAAAGAGTCCCCTTGGGCCTAACTGCGGTTCGCCGTACGGTTGTCGGTTGATAAAAGTCTGATTGCCTTCTATGGCCCTAATAATTGAGATTAAAACTTCAACCGTCTGTTCCATCCGGCCAAAATCCATCAAGCTCTTGTTATCCAGAGAGGTATGGTATTCAGGATATTGAGCGTACATGGTTCTCATTAAGGAACCGAAAGGCAGGTTAAAGCCGGGCGAACAGTACTGGCGCTCATCGCTGCCGAAAGCCGGATTAAAAGAAACTATATTATGGCCATCAAGCTCTTTTAAAATCTGCAGGGCGGCCCTGTCCGCCAAAGAATTTTCCTGACGGGATTTTTTATAAGTAAATTTGCCTTTGTCGCCCAGGCAGGTAAGCTGATAGCCGGCCGCTAAATTTTTCTTTAAATGCTTTCCCCGCTCGCTTAAAAAAGCGATGGCCCCGATGGTTTCCGGCGCTAAAACAAACCGGTAAGTAAACTTTCTTTGAGGCAATTTACTTAACTGTTCGTACAAAAAAGCTAAAACCAAAGGCCCCGACAGTTCATTATTGGCCATGGAAGGATGGCATAAATACGAGGAAAATAAAATTTCCTTTTTACTCTCGCCTCTTAAGACGGTTTCCCCGACCACTAATTCACCGTCCGTAAGCTCCGTATCAACCACCGCTTGATACACGCCTTGAGGCAGTGATTTCAATTCTTCATCGCTTAAGCAAAAGCCCCAATAATCTTTATAATAGGAAGTGACATACGGTATGGCCCGGGGCTGATCGGGCAAAGAATAAAGGTGTTCTTTTAACTCGCTTAATGACAAACTGCCGGCAAAAGGCCTTGAATAACCGACCAAGTGAAGGTTGTTTACCTTAAAATCCGCCCTCTTTTTATTATCAGGACAAATAAGATAAGCCTCTTTAACCCGCCATTCTTGAGGAATGGTCCAATCCAGCACTTTCCGGCCGGTGGCGAATTCCAAATTTTTAAAAGGCGCTATCTCCGATAAAATTTCCAGCGATTGCCTAAAACCAGGGCCGGTAATGCTACGGTTCAGCGGCCAGAGCCGGTCAAAATATTGTTCAATTCTTTGAGCTTGGTTGGTCATGAATCCTTTTTAGTGTATTTAGTAATTTTGGCATCGGCAAACGAGTAGACCTGGGCGAAATTGTGCCATTTATAATGCTTAACGGCGGCAGCCACCCTTTGTTTTAAAGTTGACTTGGGCCGGTAATTGAAATGCTTCATTAAATCGTAAAAATAATACTCCACCAAATGGGCCTCTTCCTTAGTAATGCGCTTAGGCCACTGGCCGACTTTGGCCTTAGAAGGCCCCTTAAATTTTAAATTCTCAAAACTGTTGCCCGGCCACCATTTGCCCAAAACGGTGGGCTTGAGCAAATCTGCTTGATATTTTATGTTTAAAAATTTACAGATTTCAGTCAAATATTTTTTGGGTTGACTAACCAAATCCTCAAAACGCACAATCAGATACTGTTTTCGCCCGATGATTTTTTGATTTAAAATGGCCAACTCCATGCCCAACTTACCGCGCTCCAGCAGACTCTGTAATAAAGTTAAGGAGGAATCGTTAAACTTCCGGTAGCGCCCCTCCCAGGCCGCTTTTAAAGCCGCCCAGTTATCCCGCGGGTCCCTGACCAACTGAATAAATTTAGCCCGAGGAAACCATTTGATGATTTCGGTGGCATAAATTTCGGTGCTGGTTGTTTTTTCCACCCAGCGTTCAACGGGGCCGATGTTTTGACCGCTGTTTTTGGCAAAAGCCGAAATCAATGACTTTAAAAGTTCTTTTGGCGCGGCCCCGCTCCGGCCGGCTTGGGCTTTAAAATCTTTGGTAAATTGCGATATGGAAAAAGAAAGTTTTTTTCTGTCTGCCGACGCTAAATCATTAACCTCTTTTTTTAAGTTGGCGATGGAATAATCCGCCAGCCGGTCAAGTTTTTTCTTTAACGGCCATTGTTCTTCTTCCGAACGGGGATACAGAGCGTAAAAAAAAGCGCTGTCCGCCGGGTAAACTAAAAGCTGGGGATGGCTGTCTAAAAGGCATAATAACATGGTAGTGCCGGTTTTGCGGTGGCCGCAAATAAAAACCGGCTGGTTAATATAACTTTTCATAATATTTCTTTATGACTTTCTTTATGTAAATTATCTCCGCTTTGGTTAATTTGGTCTGGCAGGGCAAAGTCAGGCAGGATTGCCGATAAAGGTCCTCGTTTTTTAATTTAAAATTTCTAAAGCCGCGCTGGCGGTAATAAGGGTGGGCATAAACTGCCGGGTAATGAAAATTCGCCCCGACGCCGTGTTTGATAAGATGGGCCATTAATTTATCGCGGTCTGTGGATTTTTTCACCCTGATAACATAAAGGTGCCAGGCCGACCGGTTGCCGGGCAACTCTAAAGGCAAAATGATTTCTTGAAAATCTTTCAGTTCCTCTTGATACCACTTAGCCACCTGGCGTCTTTTTTTGGCAAACTTATCCAGCCTGGCCAACTGGCTTAAACCCAGGGCCGCCTGGATGTCGGTTAAGCGGTAATTATAACCCAGCTCGGTCATGACGTTTTTGCCTTGCTTGTCTTTAGTAATGCCATGGCTGCGCAAGCGGACTAATTTTTTATAATATTCATAATTATCGGTCAGAATCGCGCCGCCTTCGCCGGTGGTTATCGGCTTGACCGGATGAAAGCTTAAAATACCCATATCGGCCAAGGAACCGATTTTCCTGCCCCGATATTTACCGCCTAAGCCGTGGCAGGCGTCCTCAATCACTGTTAGTTTATTTTTTCCGGCAATTTTTTTTATTTTGTCCATCTCGGCCGCCTGGCCGGCAAAATGCAACGGCGCGATGGCTTTGGTTCTTTTAGTTATCAATGCTTCAATCTTGCTCTCATCAAGATTATAAGTGTCCAGCCTAATGTCGCAAAAGACGGGCTTAACTCCTAAAATCACCAGCATATTGACAACCGAAGCGAAAGTATTGGGCGTCACTATCACCTCGTCGCCTTTTGACAAACCCGCCGCCAGGTAAGCCAGGTGCAGGGCGGCCGTGCCGTTGGTTACGGCCACGGCGTATTTAACGCCGACGTAGCTGGCTAGGGCTTTTTCAAATTCCGAAACTTTGGGCCCCTGGGTCAGCCAGTCGGATTTTAAAACCTTAACCACCTCACTGATGTCCGCCCGGCTGATGGATTGTCTGCCGTAGGGAATTTTTTTATTTGGCATCGATTAATTTGATTAAATCTTCTTTAGTCAGCCAGGCGGAATTGTTATCGCTGGAATAGCTAAAATCCGGCGCCAGTTTTTTGCCCGTCTCAAAATACTTTTTAAACTCGGTGGCAATTTCAAAAATTTCGCTCACTTCCGGAATGATGACGAAATACTTTTCCAGTTCCATCGAATGCCTGGCTTCTTCCCGGGTCAATAAAGACTCGTGCAGTTTTTCTCCGGGCCGGATGCCGATTATTTCCCTGGGCACGCCGGGGACCATGGCTTCAAACAAATCCACGATTTTCATGCTCGGTATTTTGGGAATAAAAATCTCTCCGCCAACCATATTACTGACGGCAAAATAAACGAGTTCATAAGCTTGTTTTAAACTGATCCAAAAACGGGTCATGCTTTCGTCGGTAATGTAGACTTTGTCCGCCTGTTTGGCTTTAGACAGCGTTTCCACGATACTACCCCTGGAGCCCAAAACGTTGCCGTATCTGACACAGGTAAATCTGGTTTTTTTGGCGGAATAAGCGTTGCCGTTGATGAATAACTTTTCAGCGCACAGCTTGGTGGAACCGTATAAATTAACCGGCTGGGAAGCTTTGTCGCTGGAAATCAAGATGACTTTTTCCACTCCCTGGTCAATGGCGGCGTTAATGACGTTTTGGCTGCCGATAATGTTGGTTTTAACCGCTTCAAAAGAGTTATACTCCAAAATGGAAACCTGCTTTAAAGCGGCGGCATGAACCACGATGTCCACGCCGTTAAAAGCCCGCTCTAACCTGGGCAAATCCCGGACGTCGCCGATAAAAAACCTCAACCGGTTATCCTTAAGCTTCTGCTGCATATTAAACTGCTTCAATTCATCGCGGCTGAAAACGATTATCTTTTTTATTTCGCTTTTAGCCAGCAAAAATTTAACGAAATTCTCGCCGAAAGAACCGGTGCCGCCGGTTACCAAAACGGTTTTATTGGCCAATTCTTCCATATGATTTTAATTATTTTCTTAAGTTATAAAGTTTGTAAAAATATGATTCTTTGTTTTTCAGCAATTCTTCAGGCGAAGCCTGCTCCATAATCTTACCCTCTTTTAAAACCAGCAACTGGTCCGTGGCGATAACCGTTGACAGGCGGTGGGCAATAACAAAAACGGTTATTTTGCCTTTCAGGTTTTCAATTACTTTTTGGATTTTGCCTTCCGATTCATTATCCAGGGCGCTGGTGGCTTCGTCCATTATCAATAACTCCGGTTGTTGGGCTAAAATCCTGGCAATGACGATTCTTTGGCGCTGGCCGGCCGAAAACAAAACACCCCGCTCCCCGACTATTGTCTCAAACTTGTCCGGACAGGTCTGGATAAAATCGTAAATATTGGCCATTTTAGCGGCAGTCACCACCTCTTCATCGCTAATGGCATCGTTGTAGAACCGGATATTTTCGGCCACGGTTCCGTTAATCAAAAACATGTCCTGGGAAACGTAACCAATTTTTTGTCTCCAGTCTTTAATGTCAATTTCCGAAATGTCAACGCCATCCAGTAAAATCCTTCCCGATAGGGGCTCAAACAACCGCAGGATTAAGTCAACCACGGTGGTCTTGCCGGCGCCGGACGGGCCGATTAAACCGACCATTTCGTTTTTATCAACCCCGAAGGAAACTTTGTCTAAAACCCGGCTGTCCGAATTATAATCAAACCCGACACCGTCAAATTCCAAACTACGATTAAAATTAAACGGCTTGGAACCGGTTACGGCCTCCTGGTGCGTCAAAACTTCGGCTTCATACGATAAGGAACTCTTTAAAAAGGGGTAGGATTCATTAATTCTCTGCAGGCTGATTTCCAATTGCTGAATATATTGAAAAATCCTCTGAATCAAATAGATGATGGCGGCCAAAACGGCAAAATTAAAGTCCGCCGATTTATAAGAAAAGGCGAAAACCAGGCAAATAAAAATCAAAACGATCGGCTGTAAAAAAACGCCGGTCACGCTTTTATATAAAGCGGCCTTAATTTTATTATTTCTTAAATCGTCAAAAAATTCGGTTGCCTTTTTAACGACCTGCTGGCCGGCCTGCCTGGCTTTAATGGATTTAATGCCGATAATGCTTTGATTAACGAAATGCGCAATCACCTTATTAAGGTCGGCGATCTTGCCGGAGACAATCCTGGTTTTATAAATTAGCGGCTTAAAAAGCAAAAAGACAAAAGCGCCTAAAACCAGGGTAATCAGGGTGATAATCAAAGATATGTTAACGGCAACCAAGATATAAATAAGCAAACCGGTAATAACCATAATGCCGGAGCTGATCTGCTGCAGTAAAATAGACCCGTATTCAACTTCTTTCATTAAAATCGTATCCAAATGGCCGACTTTCTGCTTGATTAAGTATGGCCAAGTAGCCTTAAAAGTTTCCTTGAATAATTTGTTTCTGGTCTGATTTTCGTAATCAGTGGTTATTTTTATTCTAAGGTAAGTGCAAATCAGCAGTACTACTGACTTTAAAACGAACAGAGAACAAATAAAAATCAGCAGATATTTTAAATTAAAATCAATCCGCAAGAAAGAAAAGAACTTTTCAATGGTCTGGGAAATAACATCCGTGCCGCCGCCTGAATCGCCGACAATTAAAGAAAAGAATGGAATCAAAGCATTAATGCCGATGCCTTCCAAAAAGCCGCTTAAAATTCCCAAAATAACCAGGATGATGATTTGCAATTTATACCTGCCAAAAGCCTGCCTGGATAAGTGGATAACGGTGCTGATTCTTTTTTCTTTAATCAAGCCCATCTAAAAAACTAAAAAATGGTAAAAATTACCATTGACTGATTTTTTTAATGATTTTCTTTTTCAAATTTAAATAAGATTTTACCGCCTGGCGATCCAGCTCCGGCGAGACCAAGCGTAAAATTTCCCGGCCCAAAATCCGATATTGACCCCCGACTTTATTGGCCTTAATCAGCCCGTTCTTAAGCATCCTTTTAATGGTGCTATTACTGACTTTTAACAGCTTTTGGGTCTCATCCGTAGTATAAACGGCATTGGCTTTTATTTCTTCATCCATATCAATCATTATAATCTAAGGTGTCAAAAGGTGTCAATAGGTATCAAATTAATTTAATTTTAGCTGATATTAGCCTAATTATTGAATAAAGTTGATAATTTTCCACACCCGCCTGCCCCAGCTATAATCTTTAGCATCTAAAAATGCCTGATTGGCCAGTTTTTCCGCCAAGTCCGGGTTGGCCAAAATTTCTTTAATGCCCCGGGCTAAATCATACGGATTGTCGGGCTTGACCAAAACGGCGTTAGCCTCGCTTAAAACTTCCCTGATGGACGGCAAATCAGTGGCAATAACCGGCCGGCGGGCCGCCATGTATTCAAACATCTTCAAAGGCGACATGTAACGGGCATAATGTTCTCTATTGGGAAAAGGCATTAATAAAATATCAAAGGCTTTCTGATAAACGGCCAGTTTATCCAAATCCACTCTGGCCAGCAGTAAAATTCTGTTCTTAAGGCCCAGTTCGTCGGCGATTTTCTGATAATGCCCGATGTCCTGTTTTGAACCGCCGACGGCCATAAACAAAACGTCTGGCCGTTCCGGAGCAAGCAGCCGGAGTGATTTTAAGACGTCCACAAGGCCCTTATCCCGGCCCATGGTTTTAAAACTGCCGGTATAACCTAAAATTATTTTGTTTTGACTTAATCCCAGTTGAGCTCTGGCCGCCTCTTTGGTTAAATCCAGGTCAAAAATTTTTAAATCCACTCCGTCGGGAACGACCATCACTTTAGCCTCCCCAAAACCGCTTTTTAAGAACAGTTCTTTCAAACTTTCGGTTAAAACGATTACTTTAGCCGCTTGTTTGACTAAAAAATTGTGGAGCTTGGCCCGTCGGCCCGGCCAGCGGTGAGCTTCATAAACCGTCCGGCAGCCTTTAACGGAAAACAGCCAGATAATTTCCGGATGACGAGTATAAATGACAGAATCTTTATCAACTTTTACCGACAACAACCTGATCATAAAGCCGGCGGTCTGCAGCCAAAAGCTGAAGCGGCCCAGATATTTGTCGCTTTTGATGAAATCAACCGACTTGAGTTCCACGACTTTAAAAACCTTTTTGACTCCGTAAAAACCGAATAAATCCCCGGCAATGGCGTTGGCCCGTCCGGGCAGCCAGAGCTCCGTCTGGACGCCGGCTAAAGAAAACTCCTCGCACATTTTGGCTATCTGATAACCGTGGGCTTTGGCCGTGGGGATTCTGGCGTTGGCAATGTAAATTATTTTCATAGATTAAGCAGCTGGTTACTTTCTAAATAATCAATTACTTGTTTAAAACATTCTTCGGGCGAGAGTTCATTCGTCTTTAATTCAATTTCGGGTTTTTGAGGAGGTTCATAAACGTCGTCAATGCCGGTAAACTGCCTTAGCTCCCCCGCTCTGGCTTTTTTATACAAACCCTTAACGTCGCGCCTTTCGCATTCATCCAAGGGACAGTTTAAATAAACTTCAATGAAATTATTTATCCCTTTCCTAAGCTTTTTCCTTTGCTCAAGATAAGGCGAAATAAACGAAGCCACCACTAATTTTCCCCGTTCGGACAATTCTTTGGCCAATTGACCGGCCAGTTCAATGTTTTTATTTCTGGCTTCGGGGGAAAAATCCAAATCCGCCGTCAAACTTCGTCTAAAAACGTCGCCATCAAGCCGCTCGCAGTCAATCTGCCGGCTTTTAAAATAGTCCAAAAGTTTGTCGGCCAGGGTGGTTTTACCTGAACCGGACAAACCGGTGAGCCATAAAACCAATCCCGATTGATTATTTTTCATAAATTACTATCGTTTATTGACTATTTTTGCCGTAATTACCATATTTTCCATGAATTTGGTGGTGAATTTGGACAGCAGCCAATAAACAAAATTTAAAAATTTCTTTTTCCAGCTGGCCTTGTAAACTATGGGCAGGGAATATAAAAAATCAATCTCCGCCAGTTGCCAGCCGTTCTTTTCCAGCAGTCTGGTAATGGTCTTCTCGTTAAAATAGCAGACATGGTCTTTATTGACCGTCGGTTCCCGCTTGGACAGTTTTTCGGCCAGATGAAACAGATTAAAACAGTTGGGAGTAATAATGATTATGCTGCCGCCCTCTTTTAAATTTCTGGCGCAGGCGTTTAAAAACAAGCCGGGATTGGAAAGATGCTCAATCAAATCGCCGGCAAAAATCACGTCAAACTTAACCTTAAAATCAAAATTCTCGGCGTTGGCCTTTTGATAATGGTCGGACGGATTAAGCCTGGCTGAATCAAAGTCAAGGTCAAGCCCGTAAACGTCCTTGGCCCGGTTTTTAAGAAAATTATGAACCCAGTCCCGATGGCCTATCTTTACTCCCTGGCCCCAAAAACCCACGTCCAAAACCACGTCCGTTGCCTTGATTAAAGAATTGACAATCTCCCGCTTATTTTTATAAATCTTAAACATAAAATCAGCGCGCTCCGCAAATTTTGCATAAAGGCAGTTCGCCCTGCAAAGCTTTGGCTCTTAATGACTTGGCTTGGCGGCTGTTCCAAATCTGGCGGAAATCGCCGCTTAATAAATTGCCGTAAAGATACTGGCCCTGAATGTCGTGGCAGCACATGGAAATTGAACCGTCGGCCAAAACCATGATTTGATTTCCGATTAACGGACAAGACCAGTCCTTTGGCCTGATAATGTTAAGGCTGCCGTCGGCGGTCTGCTCGTATCTGATTTTTTCCCGGTTTTGGCCCGAGGTTTGGGGTAAAAATTTGGCCGAGAGTTCCCTGGTTTCGGCCGGCGAATAAGCCACGCCGCTGATGCTTAACGATTTGACGTGCAAACGGTCAATCCGGTTTTGTTTAACAAATTCCCTCATCAAAGGTAATTCGCTCTGATTGAGTTTAGTTAAGATATACTGCATTTCCACATAAGGTTTTCTTAATTTTCGCTTTCTTTTCTCCTGACAGAAATATTCAATGTTTTTCTTGACCGCGGCAAAATCAGCGCCCACCCGGAAAGGTTCGTAACTGGCGGCGGACATGCCGTCCAGACAAACCAGAATCTCGTCCAAACCGGAATTTAAAAGCTTGTCGGTCATGGCCTCATCCAATAAAGTGGCGTTGGTGCTTATCATAGCGTAAAGATTCTTGTTATCGGCGTAGGCGATCATTTTGTCCAGCTCGGGATGAAGCAAAGGCTCGTTGGAGTTATACAATAAAACCACGTGGCAATAAGGACTGATTTTATCAATAATTTCCTTGAATTCCTTAAAAGTCATATTCCTCTTGGTTCGGCCGATTTTATGATGCGGCGTCGGACAGGTGGCGCACTTTAAATTGCAAAAAATGCCCGTTTCAATAATGCCGACCCAGGGAGTCTTAAAAACGGCCGATTTGATTCTGATGAGCAGGGCGTGCCCCGGCTTTAAAAAACGACCGGTTAAAATCTGGTTTAAAAAATGGCGCTTAAACAAATAAGGCAGATACTTGAACAATCTGTATTTCCAAATTTTAATGAATTTAGCCATTTTTTGAGTTTTATGTCCAAAAATTATATAATCTTTTGGCTTTTTTATCAACTTGACTTATAATTATATTTAATTAAAATACATTATAGAGATTACAACTTATCCACAACCATATGAAAAATCAGGGCAAATACACCACTATTTCCATTCCCGTCCAGCTGAACGACAAAATCAAGGATTTGATAAAAAATACCGGCTTTAATTCGGTCTCCTCTTTCGCGGTCTATGTTTTAAGACAGCTAATTTCCGAAGGCTCGGCCGGACAGGGCTTTTCCAAAACCGATGAGGAAAGGGTGAAGGAGAGACTAAAAAGTCTGGGATATTTAAAGTAATTTTCAATTTTAAATTTCTAATTTTAAATTAATGACAAATTTAAAATTTTAAAATTAAAAATTCAATGAAAATTGAAAATTATAAATTGAAAATTATAATCTATGGATTATTTAGACCAACTGGAAAACAAATCCATCTACATCATCCGCGAGGCTTATTATCAATACAAAAAATTGGCCATGCTTTGGTCCATCGGCAAAGACTCCACCACCATGCTCTGGCTGGCCAGAAAAGCTTTCTTCGGAACTGTGCCGTTTCCGATAATTCACATTGACACCACTTATAAATTTCCCGAGATGTATCAGTTCAGGGATAAATACGCCCGAGACTGGCAGCTGAATCTGATGGTAACCAGAAACGAAGAAGCTTTAAAAAGAGGGGTCGGCTACGAAACCCACGACGCTTTCACCTGTTCGCACGAACTTAAAACCGTCGCCCTGCAGCAGACCATCGTTAAGGAAAACCTTAAGGCCATGTTAGTTGGCATTAGAAGGGACGAACACGGCATCAGGGCCAAGGAAAGGTATTTTTCTCCCCGGACCATTGATTTTAAATGGAACTATAACGACCAGCCGCCCGAACTCTGGAATCAGTACAAATCAAAACTGGGCAAAGAAACTCACGTACGGGTCCATCCCCTGCTGCACTGGACGGAAATAGACATCTGGCGCTACGCCAAGCGGGAAAACATTCCGGTCAATAAATTATATTTTGCCAAAGACGGGCAACGCTACCGCAGCCTGGGCTGTAAGCCGATTACCAAACCCATTAAATCAAACGCCGATACGGTTGATAAAATAATCAGCGAGTTGGAAACCATCAAAGATCCCGAACGGGCCGGCCGGCTGCAGGATAAGGAGCAGGCCAATACCATGGAAAAATTAAGAAGCTTGGGTTATATGTGACCTCCCCTCTTTCCCCTCCTTAATAAGGAAGGGATGTAAGGGGTGGTTTTAAAAAATTATGAACAAAAACCATTTGAATTTCGTCATTGTCGGACACGTGGACCACGGCAAATCAACCCTGATCGGCCGTCTGCTTTTTGATACCGGCTTCATTCCCCAGGTTAAGATAGACGAGGTTAAATCGGTCTGCGAAGCTTTGGGCAAGCAATTTGAATTTTGCTATCTGATGGACTATCTGGAAGAAGAACGCGAAAAAAACATCACCATTGACACCACCCAGACTTTCTTTAAAACCGACCGGCGGGATTACGTGATTATTGACGCGCCCGGCCACAAAGAATTTTTAAAAAACATGATTACCGGCACCTCTTTGGCCGAAGCGGCCATTTTGATGGTGGACGCGGCCGAAGGCATCCGCGAACAAACCAAACGGCACGCCTATATCCTTAACCTGCTGGACGTCAAACAGCTGATTGTGGCCGTCAACAAAATGGATAAGGTGAATTACCAACGGGCCAGGTTTGAAGAAATTAAAAAGGAACTCTTAAGCCACCTGGCCGCCCTTAACCTTGAGCCCAACTACGTTATTCCCATTTCCGCCTACCAGGGCGATTTTATTGAGCATAAAACCGAAAATTTAAACTGGTACAACGGCCCGACCATTCTGGAAGCTTTGGATTCCTTTAAAACCCTGGCCAAAACCCAGGAGCTGCCTTTGCGCCTGCCGGTGCAGGATAAATACAGGGAGATTATAGTCGGGCAAGTGGAAACGGGCGTCCTGAATCAGGGCCAGGAGGTAATAATAATGCCGGCGGGAATTAAAGCCACGGTCAAAGAAATTAAAAAATGGCACGAAGAAAAAAACCGGGCTTTAGACGGCGAAAACGTCGGGCTGATTTTAGACACGGCTGATATTGAGCGGGGCGACGTTATCTGCCAGACAAACCAATTGCCGACCGTAACGACTAACTTTAAAGCCACCGTTTTTTGGATGTCGCCGGCCGGAGTTAAAACCGACGAGACTTTTATTCTTAAGCTTGCTACCCAGGAAGTGCCGGCCAAAATAAAAAAAATCCATAAGCTGATGGATTCTTCCTCTTTGGAAATCATCACGGACCGGGCTGACGAAATCAGGGAAACCGAGGTGGGCGAAGTGGAAATAGTCACGGAAAAACCTTTAGTGATTGAAGACTTTAACTACATGCACCAGCTGGGACGATTTGTGATTGTCAAAAACGAGGACATTGCCGCCGGCGGAATTGTTGATGTTAAATAAATTTTATCTCTTTTCTGTCGGTATCATAAACTTTGACTACCTCCAGAATGGTGTTTAATTTCTGGTCTTGCTTGTCCAGCCTTTGATTAACTTCTGACCTTAAGTCATTAAAGTTTGACTGAAGACCGTCAAAATCTGATTTAATGGCGCTAAAATGGATTTCAGCCATTTCAGCCGTAAAAGGTGCGTTTTTAGCGAATTTCGCTTTTCTGGGCATAATTTTTCAATTAATTATAGTCAACCCTGTGGAAATTTATTCTAACGCAATGAAAAATCATGGTCAATGTGGATAGATTATATCTTCCAGTCATAACCGCCTTTTAACCACAATTTAAACAGCCAGTCGGGCACGTTAGCATCCAGCGAATCGCGATGCAATGCAAAAGAGTTGGTTCGGCCGGTATTATAGCCGGGCAAAATGGTGAAGCCGTAATTATAGCCGGCTTTTTTTATTTGATTTACGACGACCGCGTTGTAGCTATGCCTGTCCCCTTCCGGATAGGCGAAAAATTCCGATTTAACCGAGCCCTCAACTTCCGTTGCCAGTTTCTCCGGAGAAATTTCCGTTAAATAAGAATGGGCTTGGCTGTGTCCGCCCAAACTATGACCGTCGGCCAATAACCGACTTTCATGACAGCGGAAATGCTGATTAACAAAAAAAATCGCCTTTATCCCCTCACTCGCCAAAACCGGCAGAACGTTTTTAAACCAAGACTCATAACCGTCGTCAAAAGTCATCAACAAATTGACTTTGTTTTTGGACAAATCCTTGTTTAAAAATTGCTCTGGCGTGATTAAATTGAAATTTTGTTTGGCCCAGGCAATCTTTTTTCTAAATTGACTGACTCGGTTATCTTTAACTTCGTGCAAGCACCAAACCCGCAATAGAGGCGTTTCTAAAAATAGCCTCCGCCAAAATGGAATGCCGGTGAGATAGAAAAATAAAATTAAAACGTTACGAATTATTTTCATAAAAATAACCTCCCCTTACGCCCCCAAGTAGGGAAAACAAGGGGTGGTTTATTCCCCTTTCTTCTCCGCCACTTCAAACTCAATCACCACCAAGCCATATTTCTCAATAAGGTGCGGCTTAAATTTATTCTGATAAACATCTAATGCCTCCTTTTCGGCTAAACCGGGAAAAAACTTATTTATCGTCTCACCCCTCTTAACCTTGCCGTTTATCATCTCGTTGGCAATTAGTTCATTAAAACTGTTAATACGTTTACTAGTCCGCATAACCTTAGCCTCCGCCTCCTCGCCGCCTTTATCTCTAAAAATAATCCTGTCGCCAAAGTTAAAATTAATGTAATTTGGCCAGCCGATGTCAACATAAGCGGTCTGCCTGCCGTTTTTGATGTTTTCAAACTCTTCCTTACCCTCAATAGTTATCCCTGAAGGCGTGTTTTCTATCCTGTCTTGGAATTCTCTCATTTGCTCCCTGTTAAGCATAATTTTTTGGTTTAAACCTCTCCTTTAATCCCCTTATTAATAGGGGGGTGGTTTATATATTTTTGATTAATAATTTAGGAATTTTTCTCACCTCCAGCTCATTATAACCTGATAATTTAGCCTTGACCAGCCGTTGCCCCTTTGTCATTTCGACCCCCTCGACTTCCCTCGCCGAATCGGCGGGTTCGCTCGGGGCAGGCTTCTCGCGAATAAATCTCTTTTAATCTTTCTGGCGGAAACCGGCAATCCTGTGTTAGGTGGAATTTAAAATTATTAAAAATAGCCACCATTTAATTAAAATTGGGATAGTAAAAAAAAGCGATTATAATCTTCTTCTTTGGTAAAATTTCTCCTGCTCAAAACTGGATTTCTATTACTTTTTAGAGTGGAATATCCGAATTCTTTTAATTTAGGAGCTACTGGACTATTTAACCAATAATTCTCTGCTCTCATTAATATTATCATTCTATCGGGTTTTTTAATAAACTCTTCTACTAAATTAAAACTATAATTTTGTGATTCTAAAATTTTATTTATGTGTCCATAGTTTTTTGAATGATATGGAAAATACTGTACACAACAAACATTATTAGCAATTTTTTTATAATCATCAAAATTATTAATTACAGAAGGAAATATTTTGACCCAGTATTTAAAACCTCCAGTCATCATGTAATCTGGATTAAGCCAATAAAATGGATAATCCATTTTATTATGTCTTAGACTTTTTAAAAGTTCATTTTTAAGATTCTTATAAATAAAAAATTCATGATTTTCAGTCGGCTCCAATCCTGGTAAAATTTCTGACCCTGGATTTAATTGTAATAACAAAATTTTCGCATTTTCAAAATCACCAGCAAACGGGGTGGGCAAATTATCTAACCGAATTTTGTGATTATTGTAGGACTTTTTTCTTTCATTAAATTCATTAACTATTTCTCTGTCACAGTCTAAAATATATGGACTATTTTCTATGTTTAATTTTAACCATGGATTTTCCATAATATTTTAATAAAATAATCTAATAATTTCTCCGTCCATTTCCTCCGGCACTGGGACGTCAAACATCTTCAAAATCGTGGGGGTCAGATTTAAGATGCTGGTGTCCAGATGTTGGGGTTTGATGCCGCATCCGTAGGCCAAAAACAGGCCTTCCGGCTCGTTTTCGCCCTTCCAGGCTTGAGGGGCCTCAAACGGCTGTTTAAAACCCAAAGAACCGCTAAAATGGGTATATTTGCCCTGGTCCACGATTAAATCCGGGGCCTGGTCAAAATAAGGGCCGGAGTAGATTTCCGCCTTGCGATAAACCTTATCCACAATCTTAATTCCATTATACTCAAGGGCTTCCAGTTCGGAAATCAGCCGGCCGGCAAATTCGGGATTTTTGTCCAGCAGATAAATCGGTCCCTGGCCCGAAGGCACGCATCTGGAATTGTCCCAGTCAATCAGCTCGGCCTTGCCCAACCGCTGCACGCTGCCCTGCTCATCCGGCAGTTTTTGCTGAATGGCGGCGGGCACGATTCTTTTGATAAATTCCTTCA
>DATDUR010000102.1:0-2653 GCA_035290305.1 Patescibacteria group bacterium | reverse complement strand
CCGACGGCGACGGCTACATTGACGGCCTGGAAGTGGCTCACGGCTACAACCCCCTGGGCCCGGGCCGGCTGGGACAGGATTTAAGCCAGGCGGGTATGGGCGAGTTTGCCTATGGCCAGGCCCGACTGTCCAGTTTAACCGAAGAACAAAATCTGGCTTTGGATTTAAAGCATCAGCTGGATTTATACTTCAACAGCCGCGTTCCGGAAAACCAGCTGCGCTGGCACACTTTGGTTAACGCCTATATTTACGGCGGCTATCCGGTCCGGGCGATTGCCAAGGCCATTCAGTTCAGCGGTAAAACCGTTCATCCGTCCATTCCCTTCTCGGCCTGGAAAAACACGTCCGATTATAAAAATTACATTGACCGCTAAATGAAAAAACGGCTTTTATTGATTGGCCTGCTGCTTATTATTTTGGCGGGTTTTTTTGTTTACCGGGTTAAAATAAAAAACCGGTGGCTGGATTTGCATAAACCTTCCTTACCTAAAGAGGTTTCATACCAAGATGTTGTAGCGACGCAAAATCTTGGGTCGCTACCGGAAAATCAACCCACTAACCCTAATCAACAATCCCCCGCCTATTTACACCCTAAAGCTTTAGCGAAAGAGGGCAATCTGGCCGTGCCCTTCACCTCCCAGGCTCCCCATTCCGATTGGAGCGAACTTTTTAAAGAGGCTTGCGAAGAGGCTGCCGTTTTAATGGTGGACTGGTTTTATAAGAATCAGATAATCAATCCCGACTATGCCACCGAAGAAATTATCAAAATGGTTGATTGGCAGCAAAAAAAATGGGGCGGACATTTTGACTTAACCGTTGAGCAGACCGCCGTATTGATTAAAGAATATCTGGGTTATGAAAAAGCTGAAGTGATAACCGACCCGACCGTGGACGAAATTAAATTCCAGCTGGCCCAAAACCGCCCGGTAATTGTGCCGGCGGCCGGCCGAGCTTTGGGCAATCCTTATTTTACCCAGCCCGGACCCATTTATCACATGCTGGTGATTAAGGGTTATACGGAAACTCAATTCATCACCAACGACCCGGGCACCAAAAGGGGCCAAGATTATTTGTATGATTTTGAAACCATCATGGCGGCCATGCATGATTGGAACGAAACGGACATTAATCAGGGCGCCAAAAAAATCCTGGTGATTTATCCGGCGCCATAAAGCCGTAGTGCTGGGTTTGCCCGGATTAAAAACGACTAATATAAAACGTAGCGACGCAAGCGTCGCTACGTTTTTCTATTTATCAAAATTTATTTTTTCAGACTGTCTTTTAAGGCTTTGCCGGCTTTGAATTTAGGCACCACCACTTGGGGAATTTCTATCCTCTGCGAAGGGTTCTGGGGGTTGACGCCCATGCGGGCGCTTCTGACTCTGGCGGAAAAGGTGCCAAAACCGGTTAAGGTCACTTCGGAACCGGCTTTTAAAGCCTCAATGATAATGTTTTCCAGGGCGTCCAAAACGTCTTCGGCCTGCTTTTTGGTCAGGCCGGCTTTGGCCGCGATTTTTTCGGAAAGTTCCGCTTTATTCATAAAATATAACCTCCTGTAAATAGCGCTTTCTGACTAAATTCCAGAAAATGCTAATTTAAATGCTTACTTTTTGGGATATTTTTTCCAACATACCCGCCCGGCGGCTGTTATCCTCTAATTCTAAGTATAGCGCATTTACTTCAACTTCGCCACTTTCGGCATAATCAAAGACAATCGGGCCGTCGGTCAAAAACTTTTCTATAATCAATTCCTTTTTGACTCCCAGCACCGAATCGGCCGGCCCGACCATGCCCAAATCGGTAACGTAAGCCGTGCCCTGGGGCAGAATCCGGTAATCGCTGGTGGGAATATGGGTGTGCGTGCCGATGACCGCCGAAACGCGGCCATCCAGATACCAGCCCAAAGCCACCTTTTCCGAAGTGGCTTCGGCGTGGAAATCCAGAATAACCGGCCCTTCAAAATTATGAAACTTATCCA
Source organism: Patescibacteria group bacterium (assembly GCA_035290305.1). Lineage (GTDB taxonomy): Bacteria > Patescibacteriota > Patescibacteriia > UBA1558 > UBA10009 > DATDUR01. The sequence goes on along the minus strand of DATDUR010000102.1, from coordinate 675 downwards.
GTATCTCATCCATGCCCAAAAACGGACAGGTTAAGCCTTCCTCGTTCATAAAGACGCGGCCCAGCAGATTAACCACCAGCAAGCGATGGTTCCCCGCTTTAAGTTCCATCAGGCCGCGGCCGACCGGAGTGCGGGGGTCGTTGGCCGGAGTGATTAAAGAAGCCTGGCATTCGGCAACCACCTGTTCCACCTCGCCTTTTTTCCAGACATGGTTGCCGGAAGTAAAAGCGTCAACGCCCGCCTCCATGACCTCTTTAAGGGTTTTGGCGGTCAGGCCTTTGCCGTGAGCCAGATTTTCCACGTTAGCCAAAACCAAGTCGGGTTGATACTGTTCTTTAAGCCGGGGTAGAATTTTTTTAACGGCGGCCCGGCCGGCAGAACCGACCACGTCGCCGAAGAAAAGTAATTTCATTATAATTTAGACTTAAAGCGGACTTAATGCTTAATTTAATTACCTGGCGTATTCGGTAATGCGCTTTTCCCTGATTAGGCTTACTTTGATTTCGCCGGGATATTTGAGTTCTTTTTCAATCTTGTCGGCAATGTCGCGGGCCAGCTTAACCGCCTGCCAGTCGTCCACTTCTTCCGGAGTGACGAAGATTCGGATTTCGCGGCCGGCCTGGATAGCGTAAGCTTTTTCCACGCCCGCGAAACCGGTGGCCGTCTCTTCCAATT
>DATDUR010000101.1:0-4825 GCA_035290305.1 Patescibacteria group bacterium | reverse complement strand
ATTTTAAGCTACGACGTCATTTACCGATTATTGGAAGAAATAGAAGCCAGGCTCAAGCGGCTGTTAAAGCCGGAAACCGTCAGAACGGAGCTGGGCGCCATTAAAGTGCTGGCGATTTTTAAGACCGACAAAAAAGAAATGATTGTCGGCGGCAAGGTGACCGCCGGTAAAGTCAAACCCGGGACCAAAGCCAAAGTTATTCGGGGCGGCGAAATGGTGGATTTGGGCACTTTGGCCGAACTGCGAGCCGGCAAGGAAATCGTCAGCGAGGCGGTTACCGGCGAGAGTTGCGGCTTGAAATATCTCGGCAGTCCGGTCATTAAAGAAGGCGACGTTTTGGAAATTTACAAGGAAGAAACCAAGGAGCGGAAGCTTAAAAAGAGAGAATAAGTTGAGTATTTATGTCTCATCGGACCGAACAGATAGCGGAACTTATTCAGCGCCAGTTGAATGATTTTTTGATTAAAGAAGCCGAGCCGCCCAGAGATATTTTAATTACCATTACCGGCGTGGAGGTGGTTAAAGATTTATCCCACGCTTTTGTTGAAGTGAGCGTTTTGCCGATTGACAAGACGGGCACGGCTATGGATTTTTTAAAACGGAATTTAGGCGCGGCCGGCCGGTACATCAGCAGATATTCCATTTTAAGGCGCGTGCCCAAGCTGATGCTTAAGGTTGATGATTCGGCGCTTAAACACCGGCGAGTGGAACGGGCGCTGGAAAACTAATTTTAAATTTTGAAAGAATTTTAACTGAATTAATTTTAAAACCCCGTCATTGATTTACAGGGGTTTTTTGAGTCGGGGAAGAATGTAAATATGGCGAGTTGGGTTGACAATCAACGCCTAAAAGATTATTATAACAGGCTTTGAAAAAAGCTTTTATCCCGCGCCATTTTTATTTTTTGAAAATAGTGGGGGACTTTAACTAATTAAAAGGTGCGGGCTTTATGTTAACCAATTTAGGTGCCATTCAGAAAATCAAACAGCTGCTATCCGACAGTCGGCGGATTTTATTGGTTACCCACCAGAATCCCGATGGGGACGGTTTGGGCGCCGTTAGCGCTCTGGCTCAATATTTAAAGAAACTTAACAAGGACTATGTTCTGTTCTGCAAGGACGAGCCCCCGGCCAATTATCAGTTTATTCCCTTGTTTCATCAATTAACCGCTGACCCGGCGGTTTTTAGCCGGCCTTATGATTTGGTGATTGTTATGGACGCCGGCGATTTAAAATACGCCGGCATTGATGATTTACTCCAGCGTGACAAGTTTAAAACTCTAATCAACATTGACCATCACCTTTCCAACAATCACTTCGGCGACGTTAATCTGGTTTTGCCGGAAGCCAGCTCGGCTTCGGAAATCATCTATCAGCTGTTTCGGCTGTGGAAAGTTACCGTAGATAAAGACATGGCCACGGCTCTGTTAAACGGCATTGTTTTTGATACCGGCGTTTTCAGCAATTCCGGCACCACCCTGCCTTCGCTGCAGGCCGCTTCCCACTTATTAAACATCGGCGCCCGCCACGCGCAGATTAACAAAAATATTTTAAGGAACAAAAGCCTGGGCCTGTTAAAATTGTGGGGCCGGGCTTTTGAACGCCTGGAGTACAATCCCGGCTACGATCTGGCTTTTACCGTCATTACTTTAAAAGACATTGTTGAATGCGGCGCCGAACCGGAATCGGCTTCGGGCCTATCCAATTTTTTTAACGAACTGGCCGGCGCCAAGGCGGTTATGGTGCTGGTTGAACAGCCCGACGGCGCTATTAAGGGCAGTTTTAGAACCACCCGCGACGACGTGGACGTGGCCAGGCTGGCCAAAACTTTGGGCGGGGGCGGTCATCAGAAGGCGGCCGGATTTTCCGTCAGCGGCCGGTTGGTATATAATGAAGGCAGATGGTTTATAGATTAATCATTAATCGTTATGTACAAAATCGGGCACCGCGGCGCCAGAGGTTATGAGCCGGAAAACACCCTTCGTTCTTTTAACAAGGCCATCGCCCTGGGAGCGGATATGGTTGAATGCGACGTCAAGCTTACCGCCGATAATCAGCTGGTGATTTTTCATGATAAGAATACCGAGCGATTAACCGATTGTCCCGGCCTGGTCAACGAATTGACTTTAGCCGAACTCAAAGAGCTTAAACTTGAGGGGGGAGAAAAAATTCTCACCCTAAAAGAAACCTTGGCCGCGCTTTATGGCCGGGTCAAGGTTAATCTGGAGTTAAAGGATGTCCAGGCCTTTGATTATTTAATTGCGGAAATCAGCCGGCTTGATTTTTCCCGTCAGGATATTCTGGTTTCTTCCAACTACTGCCGGCTTTTAAGACGGCTGAAACAACAATTGCCGCAGGTTAAGGCCGCCTGGCTGTTTCGGGCCAACGACGGCTGGTTAAAAGAACTGGTCTGGGTCGTTATGATGATGGCCATTTATCCTTTTACCGTCGGCTATATTTTAAGAAAAATGAAATGCCACGAGGTGGAAGCCGTCAACATCCATCATCTGCTGGTTTCCAAGAGGCTTATTGACAAGATTCACCAGTATAATAAAATGGTCATTGCCTGGACCGTAGACAATCCGGCTAAAATTAAAAAACTGAAACAATGGGGCATAGACGGCATTATCAGCAATTATCCCGATAGACTTTAGTTTTAAGTTTTAAGGTAAAGGTAAAGAAGCTAGTTAAGGTATGGTTATCGGGTATAGTTTAAAAATTTCCAATTAAAAATTTTAAAATTATAAATTAAATAAAAATTGTAAATTAAAAATTGGAAATTAATTCTGAAAAATATGTTAATTCCCACAGTCATAGAAAAATCAACTTACGGCGAACGCGCCTACGACATTTATTCCCGTCTGTTAAAGGAAAGGATAATTTTTTTGGGCGACGTCATAGACGATAAAGTGGCCAATATTGTTATTGCCCAGCTGTTGTTTTTGGCCTCCGAGGACGCGCACAAGGAAATCAAGCTCTACATCAATTCGCCGGGCGGCTCGGTGACGGACGGTTTGGCCATTTACGATACCATGCAGCACGTTGCGCCCGAGGTCTCCACCATTTGCGTGGGCATGGCCGCTTCCATGGCCGCGTTGTTGTTATCAGCGGGTGCCAAGGGTAAAAGATACGCCCTGCCCAATTCCCAGATTTTGATTCATCAAGTCATGGGCGGCGCCGAAGGCCAGGCCGCCGACATCAAAATCAAAGCCGAGCAGATTTTAAAGATTCGCGACAAGCTCAATCAGATTCTGGTTAAACACACCGGTCAGAAACTTGAGAAAGTGGAAAAAGACACGGACCGCGATTATTACATGACTCCGGACGAAGCCTTAAAGTACGGCATTATTGATAAGGTCATTTCTTGATTTGACTTAGATTTAATTAACCTCCTATTTTCATCACCAGGAGGTTTTTTTGTCCGGCCGTTGACTAAATTTGTTTTTTATGATAATGTAGAAATTGCTAAAAAACATTAATTTAAACAAGATTTTACGGTCGTTTTAGAGAGTCATTCAGAAAGTAGAGATGAACATTTAGGAGAATTACCGAATGCCAATGGAATTAAATCAAACTTTGGATTACTCAATTCAAATAGTGAGTAAGTTAGGACTCCCAAGCGTAAACCAATTACGGCAAACCCAGCCGACCTTGTTTTAAACAAGACTGGCTGTTTGTTGTCATCTCAAAATTTTAAACTCCGTAGAATCTTAGTTTTAAGATAAGGAGTTTTAATTATGGAAGGAATTATTTTAGTCATCGTTTTGGTGGCCGGCGTCACCGTCGGCGGTTTTAGCGGCTATTATTTCAGGAAGCTGTTTGCCGCCAGAGAGGCCGATTCGGTCGAAAGAAAAGCGGAGGACTTGGTCAAAAAAGCCAAAGAAAAGCAGGCCGAGATTCTTTTGGAATCCAAAAACAAAGCCCTGCAGATTATTGACGAGGCCAAGCATGAGGCCGAAGAACGCCGGCAGGAGGTTAAAGAGCTGCAGAGCCGCATGGAAAGGCGCGAGGCGGCTTTTGACAAGAAGCTCTTGGAGCTGGAAAACAAGCAGCAGGAGCTTTACAACAAGGCCGAACAGCTGGAAAAGCTCAAGCAGGAAATTTTAAAAATCAAGGAACAGCATCTGGAGCGGCTGGAGACTATCGCCAAGATGACCAAGGACGAAGCCAAGGAAGTGCTCTTGTCCAACGTGGAAGAGAAAATGAAGAACGAGCTGGTGGAAAGGGTGCAAAAATTACAGCGTCAGTCTTCGGAAGAAATAGAAACCCGGGCCAAGGAACTCTTAACCTCGGTGATTGAACGCTGCGCTTCTTCGCACGCGGCCGAAACCACCACCTCGGTCGTCAATCTGCCTAACGAGGAGATGAAAGGCAGGATTATCGGCCGCGAGGGCCGGAACATCAAGGCGATTGAACAGCTGACCGGCGTGGAAATCGTGGTTGACGATACGCCGGAAGCGATTATCGTCAGCGGTTTTTCGCCCATCAGAAGGCATTTGGCCAAAATCGCTTTGGATAAATTGATTGCCGACGGCCGGATTCATCCGGGCCGGATTGAAGAAGCGGTGGAAGAGGCCAAAAAAGAACTGGCCTTAAGCATTAAAAAGGCCGGCGAGGAAGCGGTCCGCGAAACCGGCATCGTGGGTTTGGACCCCAAGCTGGTTCAGATTCTGGGCCGGTTAAAATACCGCACCAGCTACGGCCAAAATCAGCTGTTGCACGCCATTGAAGTGACTCATTTAGCCACCATGCTGGCCCAAAATCTGGGCGCCGACGTTAATATCGCCAAAAAGGGCGCCTTGCTTCATGACATCGGCAAGGCGGTG
>DATDUR010000100.1:0-3302 GCA_035290305.1 Patescibacteria group bacterium | reverse complement strand
AACTTCATCGCTGGCGATTTTGCCGTGGAAAGTGACCGTGCCCTCGGTATCGGATTCAAAGGTGACGACGTCATCGCCATCTCCCAAAGCGTCCAGATCGGAAAACGGGCTCCAGACCCGCAAACTGTCGTCATCGGTGTTAGCCGCATAAACCGACCAATGCTCATCGGCGCCCGCTCCGTATTGGACCTGGATTTCCGGATTTTGAGACGTGTCTTGCACCCGAATTCTGGCCGCGTTGGCCGTGGTATCGTCAACCACCAGACTTTCCGAGGGGTCGCTGGAACCGATGCCGACCTCGCCGGTGGTTTTAATGGACAAGCGGTCTTCGTCATTCCAAATTCTTAAAATGTCATTATCGTTGTTGGAAACGTAAAAGGACCAGTGCTGATTGCCGTTGGCGCCGTACTGTAGCTGAAATTCCGGATTTTGGTTAACGTCCGTTATTCTGATTCTGGCCACGCTGGTGGCCAAATCAACATTATCCAAAACTTCCAATTTTTCCGCCGGGTCGCTGGCGCCAATCCCCACCTTGCCGCTATTTATTAAAACATTGGCGGCTCCAGCTGCTTCCGAAACCCGCAGTCCTTCCACGCCGCCAGCCACTAAAGACAGCTGGTCCGCGGCGGCCCAGCCCAGGCCGGTATCAGTATCGGATTTCTTCGGATTGATATTGGGCGTGGTTGGTCCGGCGGCCGCAAATCTCAATAACCAGGCATTACTGCTATAAGTTGAAATGCCGACATTCGCGGAGCTGGAAAATAAATACATTTGGCTGCCTGCGAGTCCCAGCTGCAAAGTATCGTCGGCGCTTTCATAAAATCCGCTGTCGCCGTCGCCAAAGGCTAAGGTTGGGGTAACGGGGTCGTTGGATAAAGGCAAAACAAGCTGGGCGGTCGGCTCGCCTTCTCCGATAACCACATTTTTACCGCCCGCGGGATAAATATAAGCGCCGCCGTCTTCCCACAGCGTGACAATGTTATTCCAGTCGGCGATACAGCTGGTATCATCCTGCAAGCAAAGTTCGCCCGGGACGATAACCTTGCCGTCGGTGTCTAAAATCAAGCGGTTGTCGCCGGTATCCCCGGCCCCCCAGACGTTTAAATTGTCGGTGGCCTGGTCCACGTATAAGGCCCAGTGGTCGTTGTTATCCGTGGCCGAATAATGCAGCTGGAGTTCGGGGTTATCAACGTCATCGGTAATCCTCAAACGGGCGGCGGAACCAACCGCGTCATCGCTTACTTCCAGTTTTTCATTGGGCGCGTTAGTGCCCAGGCCAAGCTGGCCGCCGGCGTCAACGGTCAGAAAATAATCATCCCAGTTAACGCCGGTATAATGCCTTAAATAAAAATTGCCGTCAGTCGCCGCCTGCAGGAGGTACTGTTCGTCGCCGGACAAATAAAAATCGGCCGTGGAACCCCCCGTTCCCGTACCGACGGTTAAGTCGCCTTCTATTTCCAACGAACCCTGTTTGGTGTTGGTTGAACCGCTTTCATCCAAAGGACGCGGACGGTTGCTGGCCGGTGGATTGCCGGGCGGCCCTATCCAAACGTCAGCCTGGGCAACATTCACGAATATCACAAAACTAATGATTACAAAAAATCCTGATAATAATCTGGTTATTATTTTCATCATTTTTGACTTCTAGTAGATATATTGTATAATAAATTAGCCCAAAAAACAAATCACTTTGTCAACAGGAATAAAAACGCGGAAAAATAAAAATTTTTAGTCCTTCCAGCCCGAGACTGGTCCCCGCCTGCCGTCGGGCACGGCGCCTTGGGCGGAAATCATTTCAGCCATAGGCTTATCTGCCTTTGGCACGAGGCCGAAATCCTTTCAGCCAGAGGCTGATCGGCCTTTTAAGCCATAGGCTTATCTGCCTTTGGCACGAGGCCAAAATCCTTTCAGCCAGAGGCTGATCGGCCTTTGGCCGAAATCCTTAATCATTAATTCTTAATTTAACCCTATGAACACTCTACTTTTAATAATCCTGGCGGCCGTGGTCGTAACCATTCTCTGGTTTATCGCCGTTTACAACGGCCTGATTCGCCTTAAAAACCGGACGGATGAGGCCTGGTCGGACATTGACGTCCAGTTGAAGAGAAGATATGACCTGATACCTAATTTGGTCAATACCGTCAAAGGCTACGCTGACCACGAAAAAGAACTTTTTGAAAAAATAACTCAAGCCAGAGCCCAGGCCATGCAGGCCACTTCTCCGGAAGCCAAAGGCCGGGCCGAAAACATGCTGTCCGGCGCTCTAAAATCCCTGTTCGCGGTGGCGGAAAATTATCCCAACCTCAAAGCCAGCGAAAATTTCGACAAACTGCAGGACGAACTCTCGGACACGGAAAATAAAATCCAGGCCGCCCGCCGGTTTTACAACGGCAACGTCAGGGACTTTAACACCAAAATCCAAATCTTCCCCAACAACCTGGTCGCCGGGATGTTGAGCTTTAAAGAACGGGAATTCTTTGAAGCCGACGAAAGTGAGAAGGAAAACGTTAAGGTTAATTTCTAAATCCTAATTTCTAAACTCTAAAATTTAAATAAATCCGAAATCCGAAGCACGAAATCCTAAACAAATTCAAAACTCGAATGTTCTAATATTCAAAACAATTTTGTCATTTGAATTTTGGTTATTGGATATTGTTTCGGATTTAGAATTTCGTGTTTAGGATTTTATATTAATATGTACGATCAGATTGATTCCAATAAAAGAAAAACCTGGCTGTTGATGGCCGTTTTTCTGATGGTCATCGTTTTAATCGGCTGGCTGTTCGGAGAAATGTACGATTTCGGCTACGGCGGCATTATCATGGCCGTGATTATCGGCGTGCTGATGAATCTGTTCAGCTACTTTAAAGGCGATAAGGTGGCTTTGGCCATGGCCAAAGCGCGGAAAATAGAAAAAGCGGACAACCCTTACGTTTACCGGCTGGTGGAAAATCTCTGCATTACGGCCGGCCTGCCCGCTCCCAGGGTCCATATTATCAACGACCCCAACATTAACGCTTTTGCCACCGGCCGCCGGCCGGAACTGGCTTCCATCGCCATTACCACCGGCGCCATTGACCAGCTGACCAACGAAGAGCTGGAAGGCGTGATTGCCCATGAACTTTCTCACATTAAAAATTACGACATCAGGCTGATGACCATCGTGATTATCTGCGTGGGCGTCATTACCCTGCTGGCCGATTTTTTCTTACGGGCCCAATTTTTCATGGGCCGTAGGAATAACCGCGACAACAATCAACTGGGGGCGATTTTGATGATTGTCGGTTTGGCGCTGGCCATCC
>DATDUR010000099.1:0-4415 GCA_035290305.1 Patescibacteria group bacterium | reverse complement strand
GGTCGGGGTCAGTAAAACGTCAACCTGATTAAACACTTCCCGATACTCTCTGGTAATCAACCGCTGAACCTTTTTGGCTTTAAGGTAATAAGCTTCCTGATAACCGGAGGATAAAACGTAAGTGCCAATCATGATTCTTCTTTTGACTTCGGCGCCAAAACCTTCGGCCCGGCTTTTGGCGTAAACTTCATAGAGGTTTTTAGCCACCCCGCTTTGGTGGCCGTAGCGAATGCCGTCATAGCGGGCCAAATTACTGCTGGCTTCGGCCGGCATAATAATGTAATAAACGGCCAAAGCGTAAACGGTGTGAGGCAGGCTTACTTCCGTAATTTTAGCCCCCAGCGATTCCATCACCCGAACCGCTTCTTTAATGGCCGTCATCACTTCTGTTGAGGCGCCCTGGCCAAAATATTCCCCGGGCAGGCCGATGGTCAGGCCTTTTATGCCTTTATTCAAACAGGATAAATAATCCGGCACGGGCTTGTCCGAAACGGTCGCGTCGTTTTGATCGGGTCCGGCGATTGATTGTAAAACCAAAGCCGCGTCCTCCACCGTTTTGGTTAACGGCCCGGCCTGGTCCAAAGACGAAGTAAGGGCCGCCAGACCATATCGGCTTACCCGGCCGTAGGTGGGCTTAAGCCCGACCACGCCGCACAAAGCCGCCGGCTGACGGATGGAACCGCCGGTATCGGTGCCCAAAGAAAAAACGCCCAGATCGGCGGCCACGGCCGCGGCCGAACCGCCGGAAGAGCCGCCGGGCACTTTAGTTTTGTCCCAGGGATTTTTAACCGGACCAAAAGCGGAAGTCTCGTTGGAAGAACCCATGGCAAACTCATCGCAGTTGGTTTTGCCCAAGATGACCGCGCCCGCCTTCTTTAACCGCAGTACCACCGTGGCGTCATAAGCGGCCGCGTAATTTGCCAAAATTTTGGAACCGGCCGTGGTTTTAATGCCTTTGGTTAAAATAATGTCTTTAACGCTGACGGGCACGCCGGCCAGTTCGGCCAAATCCTCGCCCAAAGCAATCTGCCGGTCAACTTTATCCGCCTGACTCCTGGCCTCATCGGCCGTTACGGTAATAAAAGCGTTCAACTCCCGCCAAGATTCAATTCTTTTTAAATAAAATTCAGTCAGCTCGCGGCAGCTGAATTTTTTGTCCGTTAAACATTTTTTGACCTGTGAGATGGTTAAGTTTTCCATTTGCTTATTCTTCAAAAACCGCCTTGGTTTTAACCAGGTTGTTTTCTTGCTCCGGCGCCAGCTTGATTAACTCCAGCTGTTCGTCCGTGGCCAGGCCGACGACCTTGTCCTCCCTCAAATTTTGTTCTGCCGTTTCAACTTCAAAACCGTCTTCGGTTTTTAATTCCTGAAGCTTGCCGACATACTGCAAAATTGAGGAGATGTCCCCGGCCAGTTTGACTCTCTCCGTTTCGGCCAAATCCAGCCTGGCCAATTGAGCCAATTTTTCCAATTCTTTTGCCGTTAAACTCATAATATTATATGCTTATTCTATCAAAAATAGAGAAAATAAAAAAGGCTCTCCTGTTCAGAAAGCCTTTGAGAAATCTCAATATTAATTCATACTTTTATGACGATTCTGGGGAAAACAATGGAGAAGGCAGACCCTTGAGGCCAGGCATAAAAACCAAAAATGGCCAGGTTAACGCCGGCGCCAAGGCCACTCTCGGCACTATTTACCTCTGCCGTAATAAAATTCCAGTCTAAGTTGATTATCAACTCGGAACTCTGTAAAACTTTTATGGAGTTACACCAGCCAGCCCGAAAACCAAGCTGATTATTGCGGGAGCCGATAAAATCACGGCAGTACATGCCGCCGACAAATGCCAGCTCCCCGTATCTTAATTTCCGGCCGAAATCTCTCCGGGCTCCAAAATATAGAGTCGGAGTGAAACATTCATAGCCACCATATTTGATAAAATCGGCTGAAAAGTAAACCTCTCCGCTCCAATAATCAGGGAGTTTCTTGGGCTGGTATTCAACTGCCAGCTGGCCAAAGCTGACCGAAGTCAGAATCAACAACAATGAAAACATGAACATGAAACGTTTCATGACATCCTCCTTAGTTTTTTTAAAGAATCAAAAACAGTATATAATAACATAGATACTGCTTCGTGTCAAGTTTCCTTTCTATTTTAACAAATTAAGAAATTCTTTTTCATCAATTATCTTAACGCCTAATTTTTTGGCTTTAGCAAATTTTGAACCGGGTTCGGCGCCGGCCACCAGGTAATCGGTTTTTTGGCTGACCGAAGCGGAAACGTCTCCGCCGGCCAGTCTGATTTTATCCGCGGCCTCATCCCGAGTTAAAGAATCCAGACTGCCGGTTAAAACAAAAGTTTGGCCGGCCAGTTTGCCGGATTTTTTGAATTTGGCTTTAACCGGCTCCGCGCCGGCCGTTTTTAATTTATCCAGAAAATCCAAATTGTCCCGATTTTGGAAAAAATCATAAAGGCTTCGGGCAATCACGCCGCCGATATCTTTAATGGCTTCCAGTTCGGCCAAAGAAGCTGATTTTATTTTTTCCAGACTGCCGAACCGGCCGGCTAAATCAATGGCCGTTTCCTCGCCCACGTGGCGGATGCCCAGGGCGTAAATGAATTTTGGCAGACTGTTTTGCTTTGACGCTTGAATGGCGGTAATCAGATTTTGCGCCGATTTTTCGGCAAACCTTTCCAGCGGCTCCAAATCGCCTTCAGTCAAATTAAACAAGTCGGCGGCCGAAGCGATCAGGCCTTCGTTAATCAACTGCTCAATTATTTTCGGGCCTAAGCCTTCTATGTTAAAAGCTTTTTTGGAAACGAAGTGGATAATTTTTTCTTTTTCCACGGCAAAGCATTTTTTATTGGAGCAATAATGATTGACTTCCCCGGCCGGCTTAACGACATTACTGCCGCAAATCGGACACTTGGCCGGCATTTTGAATTTTTTTTCGGAGCCGCTCCTTAAATTCGGCAAAACCCTGACGATGTCGGGAATAATGTCGCCGGCTTTCTGAATAATAACCGTATCGCCAATTCTAACATCCAGCCGATTGATTTCATCCTGATTATGCAGGGTGGCCCTGGAAACCGTACTGCCAGCCACCCGCACCGGCTTTAACACCGCTACCGGCGTCAGGGTGCCCACCCGGCCAACCTGTACCTTGATATCCTCAACCGTGGTGGTGGCCTGTTCGGCCGGAAATTTGTAAGCGGCCATCCAGCGCTCGGCCTTGCCCACGTGGCCCAATCTTTTTTCCAAATCAATGGAATTAACCACGATAACCACGCCGTCGGTCTGATAAGCCAGCTCCTGCCTTTTCTTTTCCCATTTTTTTAAATAGGCCTCAACTTCTCTTAAATCCCGACAAGGCTGGCTTTGGGGCGAGGTCTTAAAACCCAAAGACTTTAAAATTTCATGGACCTGTTGGTGAGTTTTCTGGCCGACGTCGGTGATGATTTCAAAGGCGTAGCATTCCAGCTTTCGGGCGGCGGTGATTTTGGGGTCCAATTGACGGATACTGCCGGCGGCCACGTTGCGGGGATTGGCAAAGGGCGGCAGGCCGTTCTTGGCTTGCTGGCGGTTAACGGCCTCAAAAACCTTCTTAGTCATTACCACCTCTCCCCTGACCTCAAATTTTTTCGGAAGTTTATCCGGCCCGGACTGATTAAGTTTAAGGGGAATTGACTCAATGGTTTTTAAATTCTGGGTAACGTTCTCCCCGACCACGCCGTCGCCCCGGGTGGCGCCAGAAACCAAAACGCCGTCCTGATAAGTTAAGACCACGGTCAGGCCGTCCAGCTTTAATTCGCAAAAATAATCATATTGGCCGGCAGCGATTTTTTGGTTCTTCTCCGTCCACTTGGCCGCTTCCTCAATGTTAAAAACGTCTTCCAAAGACAAAATCGGTTTGGAATGATGAACTTTTTCAAATTTATCCAACGGCCGGCCGCCGACTCGCTGGGTGGGCGAATCCGGCGTTATCAATTCCGGATAGCGCTGTTCCAGTTCGTAAAGCTCGTGTTTTAAACCGTCCAAAGCGGCGTCGGAAATTTCCTCTTTATCCAAAACGTGATAAAGATAACGGTGATGTTCTATCTCCCGCTTTAATTTCTCTATTCTTTTGGAAACTTCCTGTTTAGTCATTATTGTAAATCGTTTAACGGTTAGGAGGCTAGTATCGTATGACGTATGACGTTTGAGGAAACGGGCTTCTTAACCCCATAACCTAACCGAATAAATTAATTCTCCTTCTTTATCTCCTCTTCGCTGAATAAAACGTAATCATACAGCCCGGCCAGCGGCGAACTCTGGGGCATGGTGGTTAAAATGGCCTGGCGCGAAGCCGCCGGCGAGCCGTCCGGATACTCGCCGATGGCCTTAATGGAGATTCGGCCCGGAATCGCCACCTGGCA
>DATDUR010000098.1:0-11617 GCA_035290305.1 Patescibacteria group bacterium | reverse complement strand
CTCTCCACTATTTTTGACAGGACTTCTTTCTCCAACGGATAAAACCTGGCGGTCATGGCTTCCAAAGAAGAAACCGGCCGCAAAACCACGCTCTCTTGGCCGTCAATTCCAAAAGGAATCAAAACCACCGGAAACTGCCAGATGTCTTTTTCCAAATCCGCCTTAAAAACCTCCGCCTGCGCGATGGCGTCAATCTCCCTTAACAAATCCAGCCGCTCTTTGCTAACCGAAGCCGTAATCAACTCTCCCCGTCCTACGTCACTCATCGCTCTTCCCACGTTTAACAAAACCCGGTTCACTTCCTTAACCTTGTTGGTAATCATCGGGCTGATTTTTTCCACTTTCAGCCAGTCAACGCTTGGCCATTTTATGACTGCCGGATGGGCGTAACTCCGGAAGTCACCTTGTACCCCCACGCTTTTTATCGGCAAGACGGCAATCTCGCAGTCATCGCAAAGCTCTTCAATAATTTTAATCTTGTCAAAAGCCTGCCGGAGCTTTTCCGCTACCTGGCTGACGTCCCCCGCGTCTCCTTTTTTATGGCACAACAGCCGGATGCCCAGACCCGGGCCGGGAAAAGGCTGACGCCAGATTAATTTTTCAGAAAGACCGAGCAGTTTGCCCAATTCCCGGACTTCGTCCTTGTATAAATCCTTAAGCGGCTCAATCACCTTGCCCTGGCCGATTAATTCCTGGACCTTGTCAACGCGGTTATGGTGAGTTTTGATGGTGTCGGCATGCCTGGTGCCGCCGGTTTCTATGGTGTCCGGATAAATCGTGCCCTGGCCCAACAGCCAGTCTTTTGGATTAAGTTTTAATTCCTCGCTTACTTGCTCTTTGACTTCAATAAACAGCTGGCCGATGATTTTTCTTTTTTCTTCCGGCTCGGTCACGCCCTCAAGTTTTGACAAAAACAACCCGGTATAGTCTTTGACTTCCAGATTTTTAAAGCCGGCCTGGGCCAACGAGCCCCGCACTTGAACCGCTTCGTCTTTTCTCATCAGGCCGGTATCAATGTGCAGGCCGTAAACGTTTTGTTCGCCCAAAGCTTTGTTTAACAGGGCAAAACAAACCGTGGAATCCACTCCGCCGGAAACCAGCAGGAAAACTTTTTTATGGCCGGCCTGTTTTTTGATTTGTTTCTCAATATTTTTTTCCCAGTCCTCTAGCCGCCAGTCTTGACCGGCCCGGCAGATTTTATAGGCGAAATTCTCCAGAATCTTTAAGCCGGAATCGGTATGGGTGACTTCCGGATGGAATTGCAGGCCGTAAATCTTTTTCGCCTCATTGGCCATGGCGGCGATCGGACAGCCTTCGGTTGAACCGATGGTCTTAAAACTTTCGGGTAACTCCTCCACGCTGTCGCCGTGGCTCATCCAGACCACTTCCCCGCCCTCCAGGCCGTCAAATAAAATTGACTGGCCCACCTGCAGGGTGGCCCGGCCATACTCGCGAGCTTCCTGTTTTTTAAGGCGGCCGCCCAGATTTTGGGCGATTAACTGATGGCCGTAACACAAACCTAAAATAGGCAGGCCGGATTTTAAAACTTTGGGATTAAACGGGTACTGGTCTTCGTCCACGCTGCCCGGACTGCCCGAAAGAACGACGCCGATGAGGTTGTTAATCCGGCTTAAATCGTAATCGGTCGGGTATAATTTGGCCAAAACGCCCAGCTGGCGGAAACGGCGGGCAATCAGATGGGTGTACTGCGAACCGAAGTCCAAAACGGCTACCTGTTGATGAGACATAAAAATTACTATATAATTCAAAATATCATCACTATTATAAAATAAGCTCTATGAAATCACAAGAAGGCAATAAAAAAAGGGGAAAAGTATTACCTAAGAAAAAGGTAATAAAAATAAAAAACTCAAATAACCGAGAAGGCTCGCCCGCCTCTGGCGGGATAAATCAAGGCATCACTTTTGACGACGTTTTGCTGGTACCCCAAAAATCGGCCATAACGCCCGATAAAGTGGAAACCAAGACCAGATTTTCCAGGAATATTGAACTGAACATCCCACTTACCTCTTCGCCCATGGACACGGTAACCGAAAGCCGGCTGGCCATCGCCATCGCCCTGGAAGGCGGCCTGGGCATTGTTCATAAAAATCTGGGGGCTAAAGAGCAGGCCGCGGAAATCGCCGAGGTTAAACGCTTCAGAAACGGCTTTATTGAAAATCCCCTTACTCTTAGGCCCGACGATTTAATCAAAAAAGTGGTTAAAATCAGAATGGATAAAGGTTATAAAAACGTGCCGATTGTAGATAAACGGGGCCAGCTGGTCGGTTTGATTACCAAGTTTGATTATTTCTGGCCGGAAGACGAAAAAATGCCCATCAAAAAACTGATGAAGCCTTTAAAAGAGCTGGCCACCGCTCCTTTAACCACCGATTTAAAAAAAGCGCAGGAAATCATTAAAAAGAAAAAGCTACCCGTCTTGCTGATTATAGACAAGCAGGGCCGGCTCAAAAGCCTGGTTACCAGAAGCGATTTGGAAAAATCCCGCCAGTTTCCTTTGGCCACCAAAGATAGTCGCGACCGCTTAAGGGTCGGCGGGGCCATCGGCGTGGGTCCGGATTCGCTCAAAAGAGCCGAACTTTTAGCCGAAGCCGGAGTTGACGTTATTATTATTGACACCGCTCACGGCCACAGCCAAAACGTGATTAACACCCTTAAAGAACTCAAAAAAAACAGCCGGTTTAAGGGCATAGACATAGTGGCCGGCAACATTGCCACGGCCCAAGCGGCCCAAGAACTGATTGAAGCCGGCGCCGACGGCGTTAAAGTCGGCATCGGGCCCGGTTCCATCTGCACCACCAGAATCATTGCCGGCGTGGGCGTGCCGCAAATTACCGCCATCCAAAACGCCGTGGCCGGACGGGGCAAAGCCAACATTCCCATTATTGCCGACGGCGGCATTAAATATTCCGGCGATATCGTTAAAGCCCTGGCGGCCGGCGCCGACTCGGTTATGATCGGCCAGCTGTTTGCCGCCACCGAAGAAAGCCCGGGCGAAATTACCTACATGAACGGCCGGATGTACAAAGTTTACCGCGGCATGGGCTCGGTGGAAGCCATGACCCAGGGTTCCAAAGACCGCTATGGCCAAGCCACCATCACCGACAGCAAAAAACTGGTGCCCGAAGGCATTGTCGGACAAACTATCTACCGCGGCAAACTGGCGGACCATCTCTATCAGCTGGTCGGAGGCTTAAAATCCGGCATGGGCTATGTCGGCGCCAGAACCATCGCCGAGCTTCAGAAGAAAGCCGAGTTCATCCAGATTACCGAAAATTCGCTCAAAGAAAGCCACCCGCACGATATTACCATCACTAAAGAAGCGCCTAACTACCAAAGAATTGATTAATTTACGATAAAAAAACCGCCGACTTTTACCAGGCGGTTTTTTGAATTATAATAAAGGCCATGGCCAAAAAAGTCTTAATCATCTTCAATCCCAAAGCCGGTTTCAGGTATCCCAAATTTTACCGGGAACGCTTTTTAAAATATTTCAAAAAATATCTGCCCGGGATTGATTACGACTGGCTTGCCACCAAACCGGATTTAACCGGCCAGTTAAAACAGCTTGACTTTAAACTTTACGGCAAAGTGATAGCGGTCGGGGGCGACGGCACAATCAAGGAAATCGCCGATTATTTCCTGACCAACCGCCTGGACCTGCCCTTGGCCATCGTGCCCCAGGGCTCGGCCAACATTTTAGCCTCCAGTTTAAACCTGCCTCTGGGCACCAAGCCGGCCATTAAAACCGCCTGTCTGGGCCGGGAAAAAAGGATTGACGTGGGCCTGGTTAACGGCCGCCATTATTTTCTCATCTGCCTGTCGGTTGGACATTTATCCAAGGTGATTAATAAAACCGAGCGGGGTTTAAAAATCAAGCTGGGCTTTGGCGCTTATCTTAAAACTCTGATTAAGTTGAAAAAAATCAATCAGACTGAATTCAAATTCAATCTGGACGGTCGGCCATACCGGCTGATGGGCAATACCCTGATTATCGCCAACGCCCTAAGCATTTTAAAATTAAAGCCGGCCAGTCCGGTTGATTACGTTGACGGCCGGTTTGATTTGTTCATCGCCAAAAATAAAACTTTTTTCGGCTTTTTTATCGTCGCCTTCGGCTTCTTCTTCAATAAAAGATGGCTGCCGGCGATTTTTAAAGCCAGCGGCAAAAAAATCAGCGTGGCGCTGCCGGCCAGTAAAATAAAAGCCGTCCAACTGGACGGCGAATATTTAAAGCTTGATAAAATTCAAGTGGAAATGATTCCCAAAAGATTGAAGATAGTATCGTGAGCGATAAATGTTAAAGATATTCGCGGTTCGCGTTTGTTCGCGTTAGTTTGCGTCATTCGCGTTTATCCGCAGACGGTTCGCAGATGGCGCGCAAATGGCACGCAAATAACCTCGGCCAGTGGCCGATCAGCCTATGGCTGAAAATAATCTATCAATCAAATATTCAAATAGTCTATTAGCCGAACATCAGCCATTCCGGCTTAAAAATCAAGAGCAAACCAATAATCAGCATGGCCAAGCCGCCGATTAAATTGGAGAACCGGCTATACCTGCCGCTCAAACCGGTAGCCCGCAAGGTAACCATGGCCGCGATAAAAATAATTAAATCATCCAGCATAAAAATCAGGACGTACAGCAAAATGTAAAGATAATAACTCAAAACCGGCAAATCGCTTAAAGCCAAAATTTGCGTGTAAACCGCCGGCAAACCGGCCGAACAAATCGCCTCAACCAGATTAACGGCAAAGGCCAGTAAAATTATTCCTACCAGAGCGATGAAAAAGCTCTTGTTTTGAGTTATCCTTTTTAATTTTTCAAAAATCCGCCGGCGTTTTTCTGAACCGGTAACTTTGCAATAACCGGCCCGGTTGGTCCACCACTCGCGCAGATGATAGCCGCCGCTGCCTAAAGCCACCAGGCCGATAATGACTCTGATCCAGATAAGAAAGCCCAAAAACAGCAACAGATTGAGCCAGGCGGCCATAAAAATAAAATAAACGGCGGCCGAGGCCATAATAAAAGCCGCGCCTAAAATCCACATCCGCCTGCGGTTTTGCATGCCCAATAACAGGCTGATTAAAAATACCAGCACCCACATGGCGCAGGGATTAAAACCGTCCAAAGCGCCGATAACCACGGTTAAAACCGGCAGGGACAGATTCTTGGTTTCCACCTCTCCGAAAATCGGCAAATCAATCTTGTTTAATATCTCGCTTCGCCCGTCAGCCGCTTCGGCCGTTTCAGTATTCGCCTCCTCTTCTTTAGGGACCGGATTTCTTAAACCCTGAATCACTCCGCCCACCACGTCGGGACAGCCTTCAATCCGGCATTGGTCAAGATAACGCTCTATTTGCCGGCCGGTTGTTTCCTCGCTTAAAAAACCGGTAATGCTTTTATCACCCACTACCGTCAAAGGCACGCCGGAAACGTCGGCCGACAAAGCTTTGCCGACTTCCGCCAGCAAGGCCAGATTGCCCTGGTTGTGCCAGACTTCAAAAGAATTAACTTTTACGTCAGACCTGGTCTTAGTCAGATTATCCAAAAAAACTTCTTCCTTGGCGCAATGCGGACAGCCATCGCCGTAAAAAAAATAGACGGTCTCGGCCCGCGCCGCCCGCAACGGCAGAACCAAAACAAACAAGGCCGCTATCAGACTAAATAAAAAAATGATTTTTTTCATATTGCTCATTATAATACTTTCGTCTATGGCTGGCAATATAGTCAATAAATCTTGCTTTAAATTAAAAAGTAGCGACACAAAATTTTGCGTCGCTACCCTTCTATTAACCTGTAAAGATTATAGAATCGCGTCTTTGGCGGCTTTGGACACTCGGAACTTGACTACGGTCTTAGCCGGAATCTGGATGCTGGCGCCGGTGGCCGGGTTCCTGCCCATTCTGGCCGCTCGGTGCTTTTTAACCAGCTTGCCGAAACCGGGCAAGGTGAACTCGCCGCTTGACTTAACCTGCTTGTAAGCCAGGTTGGCCACGGCATCCAAGAAGCTGGCAATGTCCTTTTTGGACATACTGGTGCTTTCGGCCAAAGCGTTCAGGAGTTGCGATTTGGTCATTTTAGCCATAATTAATTTGGTTAATTTTGATTATTTAATTAATTTAATAGGCTGTGGATAAGCAATCTGAAGGAATTATAGCAAAAAATAAGGGGAAAATGAAATATCGGCTAAGTGGATAACCTTTTAGCCTTTAATTAGGCCTAAATCCGGTCGGGAAATAAAGTAGCGGCGCATAATTATGCGCCGCTACGTTGTTATTTGTTTAAAGAAACATTATTCGGCCTGTTCACCCTGTTTATCCTGATAATCGCAGTAACCGTCGCCGTTGACATCCTGAAACTTCATGCCTTCTTTAAAACCCGGGCCAAAACCCCTATCCATGCCCATAGCGTGATGGCCCATGGGCAAACCCAGCTCTTCGGCAATCTGACTCGCTTCTTCAAATTTACCTTCTTTCATTAAATTGTACATCCGGATCATTTGGTCAAACTTGGCCTGGCTGTCTATGACCTCGGCCATTTTGGAATCCTGATTTAATTCCTGCCAAGCCTGGTAATCGTTATTGGCCATGGCCGTTTTCATCGCCTCCAGATTGGCCTGGAATTCGGCCCTTTGTTCCGGATTAAAATTCATTTTCTTGTTAAACTCGCCTTGGCCGTTGGCATAGACGGATAAGGCTCCGGCCGATACGGCCACGATGGCCAAAGCCACGAGCACGCCGGAGAAGAAAGATTTGTTTTGCATATTTGTTTAAGGTTTAATGATAATGATTAAGAGCCGCTCTACTTTATCATACGCAACCGAGGGAAATTTTCTTTCACGGGCAATTCAAACGTCTCCGGCGGCAAATCCGGCCTTACTTCAAAAGCTTTAAAATTGCTTTCATCAATGATTTCTCCGATGGCCCTAAGCCTGACCCCCTGTTTTAGGGTAAACGGCCGGCGGTAAATAATGCCCTCGTTGTTAAAAACCGTCCAGAACTTGCCGCCAAAATCTTCCAGCTCAAAATTATCCGGCGTCTCAACCGAAATCACTTCGCCCATCAGCAATCCCAGCTCCGGTTGCGACCAAGCCTGAAGGCGATGTTCAAAATTAGGACGGGAAAAAACCTGCCGGTAAAAAGGCATGGCCCGCTGAAACCGATATTCCACGGCCTCGCCCACCCGCAGCAGATGGAAAATAAAACCGAAGAAAAAACTCAAAAAGACGGCCGCCAGCAAAATGACGTAAAAACGATGACGATAGCCGCTTTTGGTGTGTTTGAAATTATAGTAAGCCAAAAAAACGAAGACTAATAAAATAATTATCCAAAAATAAGGCAGGGTTTTAAGAAAAAACGGCAAATGTAACCGGTTATACAAATCCCAATCATTGCTTCTAACCATAAAAATTATGATAGAGCTGGCCAAACTGCCGACAATGATGGTAAGCCCGAAAAACAGCCAGATTAAATAATCCTTAAGCAGAAACCGCCATCTGGGCTTGGGCAGAATGCCTTTTGATTTGATTTGTTCCAAAACTTTTTTGGCGATGTTTTCTTCCGTCATATTATTTTAATTTTTTGATTAGTTGCTCTTTTAGATTACTTTTAGCCCGGCCAAGGAGCGTGCCGACCGTGCCTAAAGGCTTTTTTAAAATAAAGGAAATTTCCCGATAATCCTTATTTTCAAAATATTTCAAAATCAAAACCTCCTTATATTTAATGTCCAAGCTATTAATAGCCTGATAAATCACGGCTCTTTCTTCGGCTCGTTCCATTTCCCTGTTAATGTTAAAATCGTCAGCCAGTTTATTAATCTGTTCGGGCTCAAACAGAAATTCTTCCATCTTGGACTTGGTTTTCAGCCGGCGGTAATTGCTGATAACCAGGTTGTGAGTAATGCGATAAATCCAGGAAGAGAATTTCATACCCGCGTCAAAGGCGGCCAGATTTTGATAGATTTTAATGAAAACTTCCTGCAGCAAATCTTCGGCGTCTTCCGGGTTAAGGCCGGAAATTTTCCGGATGTAGCCCAAAAGTTTGCCCTGATAACGTTTAACCAAGAAATAAAAATTGTCCTGGTCAATCAAAGTAAGCTTAACCAGCTCTTCGTCGGTTTTGTCCGTTGCCGATTCATTTAACATACCGCCATCTTATACAATACGTAAAATATTTACAATCATTTTATGGAGAAATTATTCTGCCGGCTCATTCTGGTCTGAACTGTTATTTTCTTTGTTTTTTAAAATAACCGTTGTTGCAGAAATAAAAACTATCTTTGAACCACCCTCCTTAAGCTGTAAAACAATACCGGAATCATTTTTACTTAAAATCTCGCCAGTTAAACGCGTTGTATTCTGAACTGTATTATTTGCCCTCATAGAACCTACCCCCTCTTGCTGAGGAAATGCTCCGCCTTGAGCCATCATCTCTTCTCTTAGCTTTTGTCTTTCTTCATCAGACATGTTTTGAAATTGTTCCCTTGAGCTGGAGGCTCTGCCTGCGCCAAAAACGCCAAAATCCATTTCCGCGCCGCCGATAATAACCCGGCTGGCCGAAACGCTACCGTCGCTGTTCTCGCTACCCAGCACCAAAACGGTTTGGCCAACGCTCAAATCAGCCAAATTGGCTTCCAAAAAGTTTTCATTGGGATCCGGAAACTGATTATCCCCGGCCGGTTGGTTTTCTTCGGTCTGTTCGGATTCTTGAACGTTATCGCCTTTGGCACCGCCAAAAGTACAGCCAGCCGCGACTAATAAAACTATGATTAAAGACAAACCGGTAATAAATTTTTTTTGGCTTAACATAATTTTAAAATTTTAAATTTGTCGTTAATTGGAAATTAAAAATTGGAAATTGGAAATTTCACTCGTATCTCAAGGCCTCAATGGGATTAAGCTTAGACGCCCGTAGAGCCGGATAATAGCCGAAGACAATGCCGATGCCCGCGGCCACGGAAGCGGCTAATAAAATGGAAGTGCCGGTGACTAACGTGGTCGTGCCGCTGAACTTGGTTATTAAAGCGGCCGCCGCCCAGCCCAAAACAATGCCGATAACGCCGCCGATAAAGGTCAGGGCGACCGCTTCGGCCAGAAACTGATTATTAATGTCTCTGTTTTTCGCGCCGAGCGATTTGCGCAAACCGATTTCTTTGGTTCTTTCGGTGACCGTCGTCAGCATCATGTTCATAATGCCGATGCCGCCGACCAATAGTGAAATGCCGGCAATGGCCGCCAGCAGCAAAGTCATGGTGCCGGTCGCCTCCGTCACCGCGCTGATAATATCGGTCTGATTAATCACGCTGAAATCGGCGCTGGCCGCGTCGCTAATCCGATGCCTGGCTAGTAGTAAGTTGATAATTTCCTGCTGGACCATGGGCATCTGTTTTTCTTCCGTAACCTGGACGTTAATGCTGGACAAAGCGTCGTTACCGGTAAAATAACGCTGGGCGACGTTCAAAGGAATGTAAATGACGTCATCGGCGTTGTTAAAACCGCTGCCACCCTTGCTTTGGGTCAAGCCGATAATCGTGAATTCCAAGCTACCGATTCTGATTTTCTGTCCGAGAGGATCAACCTCTTCGCCAAACAAATCGTCTCTGGTAGAAGGCCCCACCACCGCCACTTTGGACAACCGCTCCGCCTGACTGGCGTTAATAAAGCTGCCCGAAGCCAAATTAAGATTATTGACGGCCGCGTAATCTTCCAGCACCCCGTAGATATTGGTATTGGTATTGGTGCCCTGGTTGGTTTTAACCTGCTGACGGGAAGAAACCGTCGGCGCGATGGCCGCGATGCCTTTTATCTGCTCTTGAATGGCTTGGGCATCGCTTAAAACCAAAGTGGTGGCCGAACCAAAGCCGGACCTGGCGGCCGAGCCAAGATTGCGGGACGAGCCGGGCATCACCATTAATAAATTGGCGCCCAAAGACTGGAAATTATTTTTAATGTCCAAAGAAGCTCCCTGTCCGATGGCCACCATACTGATCACCGAAGCAATGCCGATGACGATGCCCAAAATAGTCAGGGCCGAACGGGATTTGTTAGCCGAGAGGGCGAATTGGGTTTCCTGTAATAAATCCGAAAAAAACATAATTTACTTGTTTTTTAAATAGTTAAAACCGCCGCTATCGGCAACCAGCTCGCCGTCCTTGATTTCAATAATCCTGTCGGCGTGCTCGGCCACGTATCTTTCGTGAGTGATTAAAATAATCGTCCGGTTTTGCCGTTGATTGATTTCTTTAAAGGTGGCTAAAACTACATCGCCGGTCTTGGTGTCCAAATTGCCGGTCGGCTCATCCGCCAAAATCAAATCTGGATTGTTAACCAAGGCCCTGGCAATGGCCACTCGCTGCATCTGGCCGCCGGAAAGTTGATTGGACAGATGCTGCCAGCGGTCTTTATCCAGACCGGCAGCCGTTAAAGCCTGTTCAACTTTTTGCAACCTCCGCTCTCTGGGGGTTTTAGGGTCGTAAATCAAAGGCAGCATGACGTTTCTTAAAACCGTGGCTCGGGACAGCAGATTAAAAGACTGAAAAACAAAACCGATTTTCTGCGACCGAATCTTGGCCAGAGCATCGTCGTCCAACTTTAAAATCTCTTCTCCGTCCAGCAGATAATGGCCGGCGGTCGGCCGGTCCAAAGCTCCCAGGATGTGCATTAAAGTGGATTTGCCGGAACCGGACGGTCCGATAATGGCCACGAATTCCCCTTTGTTAATCTTAAAAGAAATTCCTTTTAAAACCGGCAACTCGCTGCCGCCGGTTTTATAGACTTTGGTAATGTTCCGGCATTCAATCATAAAATTAGCGCATTATTCTCATCACGCCGCCAAAAGAATCCGGGCCTCCCGACGCATTATTGGTCGAGGCGGCGCTGTTGCTGTTGGTAATGGTCTGGGTAATGACTGCGTCGCCTTCGGACAAGCCGTCCACTATTTCAATCATGGTGTCATTACTGATGCCGGTAGTAACCGTTCTTTTTTGAGGCACGCCGTCAACCATCGTCTCCACGTAACTGGCGGTGTTTTGGATTTTAACGGCGCTACTGGGCACCAGCAGAACATCGGATTTGGACTCCGTAATAATGGACACGCTCACGCTCATGCCGGATTTAACCCGCTCGTCCTGCAGGTCAAAAGCGATTTTAACGTTATAGCTTACCACGCCCGAGCTTACCGTGCCCAAAGTGTCCAGGTCAACCACTTCGCCGGTTAAGGATAAATCCGGCACCGCGTCAAACTGCAAAGTGGCTTTCTGGCCGACGGCAACGGCGGCGGCGTCTATTTCATTAAGCGTTATTTCCGCCATCATCTGGTCGGAAATGACCGAACCGACCGAACTGCCGGAAGAAACGTTATCGCCCTTAAATAAATCCAATTCGGCAATAATGCCGTCAATCGGCGCCCGGATCGAATAATCGGCCAACTTTTCCCTGGCGTCCAAAAGCGCGTTTTCCTTCTGCTTAACCGAAAGCTGCTGGCTTTGAACGTCCCAGGAGTCGGCGCCGGCCAAGAGCTGATTGTGGGATTCCTGTTTTTCTTCAATCTCCCGCGCCAGACTGACGATTTTATCCTCGGCCGAATTGATGCTGTCG
>DATDUR010000097.1:0-7690 GCA_035290305.1 Patescibacteria group bacterium | reverse complement strand
ATTTTTACTAATCATTTTTTAAGGTCAATTACGGCGCAAGGTTTGGCTTTATTACTGGTAAGCTCCACTTTGTTTTTTATCGGCACCGAACTGGTGCTGGTGGCCTGGCGCCGCTATCCCATTTACATCCCCAAGAGCTACGCTTTGGCCTTTGACTGGTTAAAAGCCAACCTGACCAATCAGGAGCCGATTTTATCGTCCGCCCAGACCGGCAACATTATCCCGGCTTTTACCGGCCGGCTGGTTTACCTCGGCCATGGCCATCAGACCGCCGACTGGCAGCAAAAAAAACCGCTGGTTGATAATTTTTTCAAAGACAACGTTCATGACGAGGCTAAGCGAGCCTGGCTTGTGGAACAGAATATCGCTTATCTGTTTTACGGCAGTTTTGAAGAAAGCCTGGGCGATTTTAATCCCCGGGGCAAGGATTATTTGATACCCCTGTTTCAGGCCGACAACGTCACCATTTATAAAGTGGCCAGATGACGAAAACCAAACGCGGAAAAATATTTTTTTGGCTGGCCGTTATCATTTTTTTAACGGCCATTTCTTTTCAGGACGCGCTCGGACTTTTAAGGCACTCGCCCGACAGCTTTTATTATCTGCCCGATACCGACGTCAACGTTTATTTTTCCTATCTGGACCAGGCCAGAGAAGGCCAATTTTTGTTTTATAACCAGTTTACCTCGGAAGGCCAGCCTGCCAGGCTGTTTTTCCCGCTCTGGGCCGTTGGCGGTTATCTGGGCCGGCTGTTTAGCCTCAATAACCAGAAGATTTATCTGATTTTAAAGCTGGTTTTGGCCGCCGGTTTGCTTTATCTGGTTTTCAGATTTTTTGAGTTTTTATTAAATCCCGCCTTTAGCGGGGCGAAGTCCAATAATTGGACTTCACCGGAACAGGGTTGGTTTTGGCCGGCCTGGCTGCTGACTATTTTCGGCGGCGGCAGCCTGGCCTGGGGCCAGGCCCATGATTTTTTGTTCATGAGCCTGTTAAATCCTTTGGTAAGCCTGGCCTTGATTCTGCTTTTGGGAATTTTTTGGCTCACTGCATTTTTTCTGAAAAAGCCCAATTACTTAATTTCATTGGCCGCCGGCAGTTTGGCCCTGCTTTTAACCCTGATTCATCCTTACGACGGCCTGGCCGTGTTCATGGTTTTGAGTTTGCAGATTGTTTTGACGGCCGTTTTTCGCCCGGCAAGTTTAAAAAAATATTTACTTCACTATTTAGTGGTTCTGGCCGGAATTTTTCTCGGCTATCTTTATTATTTTTATCTGTTTCATAACTTTCCCGCCTTTGCCGGTTGGCTGGCGCAAAACGTTCTGCCTCACAAGGGTTTGGCTTGGTTTATTAAATCGTTCGGGCCGTTTTATCTGCTGGCCGTTTTGGGCTTGTTTTATCTGATTAAAGACAAAAGGTATGCCGGTCAATTTAATTTAATGGTAAGCTGGCTGGCGGCCGTTTTGTTGTTTCTGGTTCTGCCGGTTTTTACGGCCGCCAAATTATTCATCGGCCTGACGATTCCGCTGGGACTGTTCGCCGGTTATTTTATTTTAAGATTAAGCCAGCGGTTGAAATCAAGTTATCTTAAATTTTTGGCCATATTTTTGACGGTCATTATTTTAAGTTTATATAATTTTTCTTTACTGGCGACGGATTCGGCGGCGGTGGTTAAGCGAACCCAGCCGTTTTATTTGCCCCTTGATTATTTAAAACCGGTTTTATGGCTGAAAGACAATTTAAGCTTGACCGAGACGGTTTTAGCCAGCGACAAGTGGGATACTTTTATCGGCGGCCGCTGCGCCTGCCGGGTGTTTATCGGCGGCAACCAGACCAACCGGTCGGCTGATAAAATCCGGCTGTTGAACCGGTTTTACGGCGATAATCAAAGCGACGGACAAAAACTGGAATTTTTAAAAACTTACAGCGTTGATTACGTTTATTTTTCCCCGGCGGAAAAAGAAAAAGGGGACTTTCGTCCCCAAGAAAAAGATTATTTAAAAGAGGTTTATAACGACGGCTGGGCGCAAATCTTCAGGGTCGTCAGTCGCGGTGATAATCCGTAAGCTCAATGGACGGTTCCAGAATTTCTTGGTCGGTGATTTTCATGATGGCCGAACGGTAGCCGTCCAGGGTCAGATAGCCTTTGTATTTAACCAGTTCCAGTTCAATCCGGTAATCGCCGGCCTTAACTTCTTCCGGGATTAAGAACCAGTAGTTGACTTTAACCACTTCGTCCGGCTGCCATTCGGAAGTCGGATACAAACCGTAAGCCAGGGGATACATTTTTTGATGGACCA
Organism: Patescibacteria group bacterium; assembly: GCA_035290305.1. Lineage (GTDB taxonomy): Bacteria > Patescibacteriota > Patescibacteriia > UBA1558 > UBA10009 > DATDUR01. Next base: position 5,393 of record DATDUR010000097.1, on the reverse strand, counting down.
CGCGTCCGTTTTTATTTTTGACTTTCAGCATTAGCTGGTAATCGTCCGCAATTTTTTCCCGCGCCTGAAAATACAAAGCCACGGGTAGCAGATGGTCGGCCGAGCGTTTGCTCACAAAATCGGTGATTTGTCCCTGATCTTCGGGGATTTCCTCGTTAACCATCAGCGGATAATAATCCACCGATAAGGGCGTCCAGCCGATAAACCTCAAACCGTTGTCAAAAAAAGCGTCCTGGACGTTTTTAATATCAAAGAAGCGTTCGGCGGTCTGGTACAAATCCACGCCCAGATCGTTGAATCTTTCCATCATCACCAGCGTGTCGGTGATTTTGGAAACCTTAAAGCCGCGTTCCTCAATCAGCTTTCTTAGCTTGTCATCGCCGTAGCGGTAGTATTCCTGCCACTGCTTGCTGTTGGGGAACTGGACCCCGAAAGTCAGAAAATCGTCAAAATCCAGTAGCATGGTTTCCACGTCGCCCGGCAGTTCGTAGTCCAAATCGGAAAACTGCTTTTTGCCCACAAAGGCGTAGTTAAGGCCGTAGACTCTGGGCCGGCTGGAAAGGTAGGTTAAGTATTCGTAAGTGCCGACGGTGCTGTTTTTCGGCGGCACGCTTTGGAAAAATTCCTGTTTCAACTGGCGCACTTCCGTGGTATAGGTCGGGGCGACCATTTTTTTCATGGCGCCGACAACTGGGCCGACCGTTAAAAAGCCGTAAGCCGTGCCGATGATTAAAATCAGATAAGGCAGAGTCCGGTTGTCCTGCAGCCAACGGACGACCCGATTTTTAGCTCCGGTTTGCTTAAGAACTTCCAGGGCGTAAATTAAAGCAATGAACAAAACCGGCAAGAACAGGGCGGTGTAATGCAGTTTTAAAACAATGATGGAATTGGTGCTGCCGCCCAGCACGATTTCCAAAAAGATGAACAGGCCCAAGAGCAGGTATTTGGGCCGAAGTAGAGTTAAATAGCCGAACGGCAACAGCAGGACGGCGGTAAAGAGCAGGTTATTGGCGGAAAAAATGTGTTTAAGCGTGTTTAAAGGATGGATAAAGAAGTTGGTAACTATCGCGCCAAAGCTGGAACCCAGCCAGGAATAATAATAGAGGAATTTATAACTGCCCTGGGGGGCAAAGTGGGAAATAACCTGAATGGCCAGTAAAAACCAGCCGGCGGAAATTAGAATCGGCCAGACAATCCACATTTTTTCGCGCTTATCCAGCCAGGCCAACAAGCCGAAAAAGAAAGTTACCAGAGCCACGTCTTCGCGGACTAAGAGGCTCAAAACCATAAAGAGCAGGAAATAGCCGAAATGTTTTTTTTGATAAAAATGGAAAGCGAACAGCAGAAAGAAAATCGCGAAGGGCAAAAAATGGAATTCAAACAGGTTGACGTTCTGGACAAAGGGATTGAACAGCCAGAGCAGGGCCACGATTATTGGCCAAGGGGCCGTTAAAACTTTTTTGGCAATCAGATAAATGGGCCAGGCGGACAAAGTCAGGATTAAAGACTGAAAGATTAGCAGACTGACGGGATGTTGGAAAAGAAAATAAAAAGGCAGAAGCAAAAGCATTATCAGGGCAAAATGGTCGCCCAGATAAGAGTTGGGATGAATGGTAAAATAAAACAAATTCCCCTGCGAGGAATTGTAAAAAACCTGGTTAATAATGGCCAAATCCAGGCCGTTGTAGCCGAACTGGAAGTATTTCCAGACGCAGATGGCCGAAAACAAGGCAAAATAAGCGACCATCGCCCAACAGAGGATTTTTACCGGATGTTTTTTTAAAAATAAAACCAACTTTTTCATAAGCTTATTTCAAAATTGTTTCGTCGCGAAATTTTAGATTTTCAGGCGAGACGAGGAAAACCAGCGAAAAGACTTGAAGCGTAATAGCATTACGGTGAAAGTCTTTTCGCGCCAGTTTGACGAAGTCGTAGCCGAAAATTTAGGATTGTAGCAGAAAAAATTTTGAAATAAGCTATAGAAGCTGGTTTTATTTTACCTGGTTAACAATAACCCGGCAAGTTGATATTATCATTAAAACAGTTTAAAGCTAATCCACGCAATGTCCTTCTTCATTACAGGTGTAATCTTCTCCGAAAAAATTATGGCAATCATTATCGCTGACGCAGGAATCAAAAAGGCAGCTGCCGTTAACTGAACATTTCCAGTTTTCTGAACCGAACTGCCTCTTGCAGTCGTTATCAGTGGCGCACTGGCCGTCGGGATGCTTGCCGTAGTCGCAATAATAGCCCTCGGTGCAGGTGACTTTATACATGTAGTTGCTTAATGAGACCGACAGGCCGTAAGAAGTGAAAATAATGACCATGCCGATTAATGAGTTTTTTAAGCGGGCCTTGGCGCCGGACAGTTTTTCCTCGTTGCCGGCCGAAGTCATCCATTGGTAGCCGGCGTAAATCAGGCTGAAGATAAAAAATAAACCCACGAAGCCCAAGAGGTAAACTACCATGTCAATTATAATCAGGCGCGGCGGCTTGTTGACGCTGGGCAGATTGGCAATAGGCTGGTTATTGTCCGTTTGCAAACGGTCCAGGGGATTGTAGCTGGGTTCTTCCTGGGCCAGAGCCAGACTAAAAACAGCCAGGCCAATGGCGAGCAGGATTAAAATCAAAATTAAATGTTTTTGTTTTTTCATTGCAGGGGCGCTCTGAATAAATTAAGTAAAGCGGTAATGATAACGTAGGCCAGCGCAATCAGGACAAAGCCGATAATGGAATTTTTCAAGCGGGTTTTGGCCTTGGTAATGGTTTCTTCGTTGCCGCCGGCGTTAATCCACTGGACGCCGGCAATAATAATCATGATTAAAAAGATGGCGCCGACCGAGCCCAACAGATACAGCACCACGTCAATAATGACGCCTTGAATGGTGGTGCCGCGCGAGATGCTGTAATCGGCCAGATTAGCGTCGTTTTTTAATCTGTCGCGGGGCTGGCTTACTTCAAACGGCAGGGTGTTGTTCTGGGCCAACAGGCCGGCGGGAATTAAAAATGCCAGGCTCAAGATAAAAAAGTAAAAAGTTTTCAGTTTTTTGTTCATTTTATTGGTTGACGGTCGGGACGTTGCCGGTATTGGTTAAGAATCTCTCATCCAAAAAGTTAAAGATTAAAGCGGTTAAAACATAGGCCAAGGCCACCACGGCTACGCCGATAATGGCGTTTAACAGCCGTTTTTTGGCGGCCGTGACTTTTTCCTCGTTGCCCGAAGCGGTCATCAGCTGGATGCCGGAGAAAATGGCAAAGCTTAAAAACATCAGGCCCAACAGGCTGATAACTATTTGAAGAATTCTGCCAATCAAAATGTCGGCGAACCACCAGCCGCCCTGGCCGCCTGCGGAAGTGTCGTAAGTGGCCGCCTGGCCGGCTTGTTCCAGAAAATTCTGGTAATCATCCCCGATAGCCAGGCTTTGTTGCGCGGCCCCGAAAACCAAGGTCAGGCAAATTGTCAGAATCAAGATTTTAAGAATTTTGGCCATAATTATTTATACTGAAACAACAGGTAAAAGATAAAAGTGGTTAAAATATAGGAAAAAAAGATAATTGCCAGGCCGATGCTGGAAAATTTAAGCCGGTTTTGGGCCTTGGTCACTTTTTCCTCGTTGCCGCCGGCGGTCATCCACTGAACGCCGGAGTAAATAATCAAGAGCATGAAAATCGCTCCAATAAAGCCTAAAATAACGGTAATGGCTTCTCCGGCCACCGTATTTAAGAAAGTATCACTACCCACCGCGGTGTTAAAAAAGGATTTTTGGGCCACGGTATCCAAGTTGCCCTGGCCAATATCCTGGGCCAAAGTAAAAACCGGTAAAACGATGGTCATTAGGACAAAAGCGGCCAGTATTAATGATGGCAGTTTTTTTAGTTTCATATTTTAAGTTCCCAAAATGGCGGTGGAAATAAACCAGGTGATAAAGTAGGCCACGATGGTAATGCCCAGACCGACGCTGGCGTTGATTATCCTGGTGCGGGCCTTGGTCACTTTTTCCTCGTTGCCGCCGGCGGTCATCCACTGGATGCCGGAAACAATGATGAAGATGAAAAAGATGGTGCCGACAAAACTCAAAAGAATCTGAATAACTGTGCCGACGGTGGCGGGGATTGTTTGCGGCTCGCCCGCCGATGCTTCATAACCGGCGCCTTGAGCGGCATCGTCAATTAATATGGTATCTATTTGGGCCTGGGCCGGCAGTAAAACCAAAAAGCTGATGATAATTGTTAATAGAATTGGTATGTTTTTTTTCATATTATTTTAGTTTTAATTTCCTCCCCCTCGCAATCTGACACAACATGTAAAATCGCCTTGACCCTCCGGATCACAATCAAAGGGCCCAAGGTCTGACAGTTGTTCGCCAGCACAATCTATAGAAAGCGTGCAAAAAGCTCCAGACATATCAACACATAAAACTTCCGTCGGCAACTTGGCTCCCTGCAATGACCGGACTACAAAATTAGTTAAAGCATAAGCCATGGCAATAATAGCTACGCCGATGGCCGCCTGAATCATGCGGTTTCTGGCTTTGGTGATTTTTTCCTCGTTGCCCCCGGCCGTCATCCACTGGACGCCGGAATACACCACCAAAAACAGAAAGACCACGCCCAAAAAGCCCAAAACCAAACCAATAACATTACCGGCCTTTTGGGCGATGGTGGCCTCGGTGACTTCGCCGGCACTGCCGTAGCCGCTTCTTTCACCGATGGTATTTAAAATGTCGGTGGACTGGTTTGTCAGAGAGGCTTGAGCCAGCGCCGGAGCCAGAGGCATCATTAACCAGGCCAGAACGATTATTAATAAAATGATTTTTAATTTCATGTTTTTATCTAAATAAATGTTAAGTTCAGGAAACGCCGGCAATGCCCATTAGTTTAAAGACGACGAAGTTGGCTAAAAGGTAAGCGCTTAAGATAATGGCCAGGCCGATGGCCGCCTTAGTCATTAAATCGGTGGCCGTTTTGACTTTTTCCTCGTTGCCCCCGGCCGTCATCCAGGTAAAGCCGCCATAGATGACCAAAATAAGAAAGAGGGCGCCCAGCAGGCTTAAAAACAGATTAATGAAACTTCCGGTAATTGCGGCCAGGTCGTTGCCCGTATCAATGCGAGACAATTCGGCCGTTTGTTCCAAATCATCAATGGCATCGGTAATTTTACCCTCGCCCTGGGCCAGAGCGCCGACCGCCATTATCAAGCCTAAAAGCAGAATTAAACCGATAATTTTTTTCGCGTTCAGCTTCATAAAATATTTTATTATTCAACCTGGGCCGGCGGTAAGTTCGGCGCCGGTTCAAATCGGGAAGTTTCAATCAGGGCATTGACCACGAAGGTGGTTATCAAAAAAGCGATAATGATGGCGGCCATGCCGATGCCGGACTGTTTAAGAACG
>DATDUR010000096.1:0-33927 GCA_035290305.1 Patescibacteria group bacterium | reverse complement strand
AGCCGATGCCCTGGGGATCCGCGGCCGGATTAAAAAAGGCGGTAATCCTGTCCAGCCGGTAAGGGGTTACTTGAATGGCGATAAACAGAATCAGCAGTCCGCCGATGATAATGCCCAAAAGGTGTTTAAGCGGCGCGCCGGCCAGAAAGTAAACCATCAGGCTGATGGCGATGATAATCATCAAACTGCCCGTATCGGGCTGGGCCAAAATTAAAAAGCTGATGACGCCCAGAGCGAATAAAAAAGGCAGCAGGCCGTACTGGGGATCTTTTAAGCCCCGCTCGCCCCGCCTTTCCAGCCAGGTGGCCAGATAAATCAAAAAAGTCAGCTTGACTATCTCCGTGGGTTGAAAGCCCACGGGGCCGAATTGCAGCCAGCTTTGAGTTTTGCCGTAGCTTACGCCCAGACCCGGGATAAAAACCAGAATCAACAGGCCGACGCTTACCAGCAGCATGGTAAAGGCGTGTTTTTTCCAGACGCGGTAATCTATCTGGGAAGCGATGTAAAAAGCGATAAGGCCCGGAATCAGCCCTTTGAACAGCTGGTGCTTAAAAAACCAGTAGCTGTCCGCGAATTTCTGGAAGCCCTGAACCGAACTGGCCGAAGACAGCATTATCAGGCCGAAAAAAATAATTAAACCTAAAGTTATGATAAAAACATAATCAGGCGGATGATGGTAATGCTGATAAGCAAACGGTTTAGACAGGAGTTCTTTGATTTTATTTAAATAATTTCTTTTTTTCATTTTTAAGATTTTTAACCGCCTGTTTAAAAAGGCGGCCGCGTTCCTTATAATTTTTAAACAGGCCGAAGCTGGCGCAGCCGGTGGAAAGCAGGATTATCTCCCCCGCCGCGGCGTGATTTTGAGCCTGGTGAACGGCCTGGTTAACGTTAAAAACCAGTTTCATTTTATTTTGCGGAAATTTTATTTTCAACAGTTCTTTTTTAATCCGCGGCGTGGCTCGGCCGTTTAAGAGGACGACGAATTTGACTCTTTTTTTTATGGCGGCGGCGAATTTTTTAAAATCGGATTTTTTATCGGCTCCGCCGCATAACAAAATAATCGGTTCTTTAAATGATTTTAAGGCCAGCATTGAACTTTCCGGCGTGGTGGCGAAGGAATCGTTGTAGAATTTAACGCCCCCGACGGTTTTAACCGGCTCCAGCCGGTGTTCCAGCCCTTTAAAATCGCCGACCGCCCGCTTGATTATCGCCGGTTTTATTTTTAAAAGTCGGGCGGCCAAGACGGCCGCGGCTACGTTTTCTTTATTATGTTCGCCTAAGAGCTTTGATTTTAAGTCCGCTTTGCCAAAGTAGCGGATGTTGGATTTGAGGCCGGAATTTTTAAGGCGCGCTTTTAATTTTTGATTGGCAATCAGAAAATCCCCGGAGTTCTGAAAAAAGGCTATCTTCAGTTTGGCCGACCAGTAGTTTTTTAAACTTGGGTGGTAATTGGGGTTAACCGGATCCGCCGGAGCCAGATGTTCGGCGTAGAAATTGGTAACAACGGCCAGGTGAGGACTATGTTCAATGTCTTCAAGATGAAAGCTGGAAAGTTCCAGCACCGCGTAGGATTTTTTATCCAGTTTATCAATAAAATCAAAAGGAGCGATGCCGATATTGCCGCCCAGAAAAACTTTTTGACCGGCTTTTTTAAGCAAGTGCTGAATCAGGCTGGCGGTCGTGCCCTTGCCTTTGGTGCCGGTTACTCCGATAATGTTTTTTGTCGGACAAAGCTCAAAAAACAGATTAATGGCCGAGGTTATTTTAACCCCGGCTGATTTGGCTTTAACTAAAGCTTCGCTTTTTTGAGGATAGCCCGGAGCGCGTACTATTATGTCATAATCCGTAAGTCCGCGGTCGTAATTTTTGCCCAAAACATAGTTGATTTTTTCAGCCGGCAATTTTTTTAAATCCCGCTTAGAGCGGGCGTCCAAAACGGTCAACCGGCAGTTAATCCTATGCTTTAAAAGCCAACGGGCCAGGGAATAATTTTCCAGGCCCAATCCCAATAATGCGATTTTTTTGTTTGTCAAATCAGTTAATCCCATTGAAGTTTTAAAATTAAAAATTGAAAATTTGAAATTAAGTTAATACCAGCCTTTGTCAATTAAAAAGATAATCAGTCCGGCCACGGCCATGACTCCGGAAATAACCCAGAATCTCATGACGATTTTGGGTTCGGACCAGCCGATGGCTTCAAAATGATGATGAATCGGGGTGGATAAAAAGACTTTTTTGCCGTGGCCCAGTTTTTTAACGGTAAGCTGGATAATAACCGACAGAGATTCCATCACCAGCACAAAGCCGATAATCGGCAGGAGCAGGGCCGTATTGGTGAGCATGGCCACGATGCCCAGAGTTACGCCCAAAGACATAGCGCCGGTGTCGCCCATAAAGAATCTGGCCGGGTTGATGTTGAACCACAAAAAAGCCAGCAGGGCCCCGGCAATCACGCCGCAGAAAGTAGCCAGGTCATATTTCCCTAAAATAAAGGAGAAGGCGCCCAGCGCGGCAAAACAGGTTAAGAGGGTGCCGCCGGCCAGGCCGTCCAGCCCGTCGGTTTCGTTGACCGAAAAAGAACTGGCCACGATAATGAAGATGAAGATGGGTATATACCACCAGTCAATCTCAAAATTGCCCAGAAACGGCACGTGCATCACGTCCCAGTCCAGTTTGTAGTAAAACCAAAAAGCCCCGACGCTGGCAATAGCCGTGTAAATCAACAAACGATGTTTCATGTTTAAACCGCCGCCGTTCGGGCCGATGCCTTTTACTCCCAAGAGGTCGTCAATCAGCCCGACCACGGCCGAGCAGATGAAAACTCCCAACGGCAATAAAGTTTCCGGCCTGGTTAAAAAGTTCAGCCGGGCAAAAAAAGTTTCGGGGAAAAGCTTGGCCAGATAGAAAAAAACCAGGGCCACGACCAAGACCGTCAACCAGATGATAACGCCGCCCATAGTCGGCGTGCCCTGCTTTTTATGATGAAGTTTGGAAAAAATCGGCGATTTTTCGCTTAACCTGATTTGTTTGCCAAGTTTGTATTTGTAGAGATAATGGGTCAAAAGCGGCGTTAGGGCCATGGCCAGGATAAACGAACAAGCCGTTAAGGCGAAGATTTTAGTGATGACAAAAGAGTCCATTTAGCTGAAATAGTGAATGATTAAAGTTAATAAGCTGGTAATCAAAAACAACTGGACAACCACCGCCGACCAGGCCAGGCTGACGCTCAAAACGTTTTTATTGTCGTTGATGACAATCAGCAGGATGGTATTGATGGCGATAATGGCCAGTCCAATTAAAGGGTAATAAATGATATTGGCCCAGGGGCCGATCCAGTCAATGCCGAAGTAAGAGTTGTAGTGCAGGGGTATCCAGGCGGCGCTGATGGGCAGGCGCCAGGTGATAATCAGCCAAACCAGGGCGTTAAACAGCAATGCCGCCAGCAAGGGCAGGGCCAGTTGTTTGATTTTCAGAAGATTTGCCAGTTGTCTCATGGAGGTAATTATAGCAAATATTAGCCTTTTTAAAAACCGGGATTTGGCAATGTTCTAATGTTTTCATGTTCTCATATTCTAATGTTCTCATATCCAATATTAGCTGAAGTAATTAAAAGTTTTTATCCCGACGTAAAGTCGGGACATTATTTGGGGCTATTTTTTATTTATGACAAAGCCCTTTACAAAATGGGGGGGGTAGTGATAAGGTATCAGCAGTTCTTTAACATCAAAAGCAAGGAGGATAGAAACGTGAAAAAACAAAGATATCAGTTATCCCCGAATCTCCGCATCATTTCTGATTCTAAATCAGAAATGGCAATGGTTTATCACACGCTGTATGGCAATCCCAGGATTGTCAATAATGAAGGTCTTCAATTTTTAGATTTCTTCAGACAATTAACTACTGTGGAGGAAGTTTCTAAAATGTGCGACGAAGACCCCAAAGGTACTATTCAAGAGTTCGCGGAAATTTTTTTTCTTGTCGAATCCGGCTTTGATGAGAAAAAATTCCTGCAAGAGAAAAAAACACAGCAACTCGCCCAGGTGCAAGAGCGACGGACGGTTGATCGAATGGGCCTCGCAATCAGCGATTCGTGTAACTTCAAATGCACACACTGCATTCACTTCCAGCCCAAAACCAACTCTGACCAGGCGTTGCCTTTATATCAACAAACGGCTCCGCAACTTAACATGACTTGGAAAACTGCAAAACGATGTGTAGACCAATACATTGCGTTGACGAGGGAGTAAGGAAGAACCCATGGTAATATCCATTTCGGAAACGCAGAACCACTGGTCAACTGGCCCGTTATTGAGCGGGTGTTGGAATACTGTAGCAAAATGGACGATCTCTCGTTTGAGTTCGCCATTAATACAAACTTAGTACTCATGACTAGACAGATCGCCGAGATATTCAAGAGGTATCAAGTCCGTATTGCAACCTCACTTGACGGCACCCATACAGCTAATGATGCCATCCGTGTAACAAAGGGCGGACAGGGAACATTTGCTCGCATCCTTGAGAAATTTGATCTCTTGGTAGAGATTGGCTATCCCCTCGACGGATTCAGCATCACAGTTACAAGAGGCAACTTCGAACTCGTCGACACAGACGTTCTTGATTTGGCGATTGAAAGAAAAATGACTTCGATCGCCTTCGATTATAATCTCGTTGGTCTAGTTCACGTTCCGGTTGAGAAGCGAATTGCAAAACTCATGCGACTCAAAAAGTACGCCAACGAACACGGTATCAACTTCTTTGGAACGTGGGATTCTCCATTCCGTAATCTGACATCAGAAAGCCTCTTGTCTGGAGATCACGCGTTTTGTGCTGCCGTTCAGGGCAAAACCCTTGAATTCAATGTGGATGGCAGTATTAAAATCTGTAGCCACACTACCACGACAGTCGGTCACATAGACAGTTTTGATGAAATATTCGAGGAAAGGGGTAATTTGGTACAAATAGTTGCCAGCCGTTTCCCTGGAACAGATGCGTACTGTTCCGGCTGCGAGATAGAAGGACCCTGTGGTGGACAATGTCATGTTACCAGAGAGGTCGTCTCTCGCTCAGCGGTCGAGGGTCAACAAAAATTTTTTGACGACATGTGCGATTTTTATCGCAGGGTCACAGAAGCGCTTGCCGTAGAATATCTTCGGTCAAACGGAACTGCGGCAGTAGGTAATTGCCAAACCTGTACATTATGAAAGGAGGTGAGACAAGATGAAGAAGATCAAGATCAAGAAGATCAAGATCGCCAGGGTTATGCCCCTGCCGTCGGGAGCATCTTTCCCGGGTAAACGAACTGGCTGCAAATAATGCGGCCTGCGGGATTAAGTACGCAAGTATTTGGTCCCGCTTTTTTTATCCCATTGTACTATAATTTCATTGATATTTTTTTCCGGGCTATCTGAGCTTGTTGCCCAATAAAGCGCATTGAGATAAAAAATAGCGCGCACTAATTGATATTTTCTCTGGAATAATTTTTTATTTTTTATAAAGTCAGACTTCAAAATCGTTGCGATTAACCTATCCATATAATCAGATTCAAATGTTTCATCGACTCCCTGTTCTTGGTAGGCTTTCGCACATCCTTGATAATAAAAGAGGCGAAAAAGGTCATAGTCAGGATCGCCCCATAATGCCAGTTCCCAATCAAGAACTCCCGTTAAATTTTTTCCATCTGTAAGCAGATTATGAATAATAAGATCGCCGTGGACTAAAGTAGATTTTGTTTTATTAGTGAACAAATTTCTAACTTCTGGATCGTTAACAATTAATAATAAGTCTCCCATTATTTTATTTGTTTGTTTAAATTTTTTAATACTAGTAGCTTTTTGCTTTAAGCCATCTGTAAGATAATCCAAAAATCTTTCATATTTTTTACCCGTCTTTACTGAATAGACATAATCTTTTGTTTGAATTTTCTGATACTGCAAAAACTCAACAATTTGTTCAATGATATTCTTTTTATTGCTTACTGAGAGATTTTTCCAAACTAAATTTATTGTTTTCCCAGGAAGTCGATTTTCAACCATAAAAAATAGTTGATCAATTTCTCCGCACCACAAAACTTTTGGTATTAGCGCATGATTAAGTTGTTTCAAAAAATTTGCCTCTCTTGATAAAAGTTTGGGGTTGTTGTCTCGAAAACGGATAACATAATTATTTGAAAGGAAAACTTTATAATTAGTGCCGTTGGGAGCGGCTACAAAACGCTCTTCTTTGGAAATAGCGAATTGTTTCTTGATTTTTTTGATTCGTAATAGATAATTTTTCATAAAAAATGGCTTTATATAGCTTAATGCTATTTTATCAAAAATAGGAATGTTTGTCATTTTAAAAAATAATCTAAAGCCTAAGAAAAAACTTTGAGGGTTGAATTTTAACTTATTTTAATTTATAATATTAATCACATAGTACAGTTTCAAAAAATAAAAAATAGCCCTAAATAATGTCCCGACTTTACGTCGGGATAAAAACTTTTAACTACATCAGCTAACAGCGTATATCTGGCTCCGGTTCGCCTCCGGCGAGCCTGCGCCCATATCCCGCTAACGCGGGACATCAGATATACGCAAACATTATGTTATAATAAATTAAATGAATTTCGTCGAAATATTATGATCCAAGATAAACTTAAGCTCGAACAAATTCAAGGCCTGCCGGTGGTCCGGGTGCTGGATACTTTGTTGGAGTACGCGGTTTTAAAAAACGCTTCCGACCTTCACCTTGAACCGACTGAAAAAAATCTCGTAGTCCGGCACAGGCTTGACGGCGTTTTGGAGGAAGTTTTGAGCCTGCCCAAAGAGCTTGAGGCCGGTTTGTTAAAAAGAATAAAAATTTTAGCCGGTTTAAAAATTGACGAACATCGCCTGCCCCAGGACGGCCGTTTTAAGGTAAGCTCGCCCGATTATAGAATATCTTTCAGGGTTTCGATTATGCCGGTGACCCGGGGAGAAAAGGCGGTCATCCGTCTTTTAAACGAAAGCGATAAAAATTTGGTTTTGGCAGACTTGGGCCTGCCTCAAGAACTGGCAATGCTTTTGGAACAAAAAACCGCCAGGGGGCGCGGTTTGATTTTATTTGCTGCTTCGGCCGGCAACGGTAAAACCAGCACTCTTTATTCGCTTTTAAACGATTTAAACCGGCCGGAAGTCAACATTTCCACCGTAGAGGAACGGATTGTTTATCGTCTGCCCGGCGTTAATCAATGTCAGATTAATCCCGAATCGGGTTTGACTTTAAGTTTGGCCATATCTTCCTTTTTAAACCAGGACCCGGACATTATCATGATTGACGAGATAAGAGATAAGTCCAGCGCCAACTTAGCCGTCCAAGCCGCTCTTAACGGTAAGCTGGTTTTAGCTTCTTTAAGCGCCGCAGGCGTTTATTCGGCTCTCAAAAGACTGATTTCTTTAGGACTCTCCCCCGCCGCCATTGTCGAATCGGCAAGCTTAATCGTTGCCCAGAAGCTGGTCAGAAAAATCTGCCCGCATTGTTCCGTTGCGGCTGAACCGGATAAAAAAACTTTAAGCGAGATTAAAAAACGTTTTGATTTGGAAACAACCGAAGGATTGAAGTTTTATTATGGCAGGGGTTGCGGACGATGTTCCAACGGCGGTTATCTGGGCCGCCTCGGCGTTTTTGAATTTTTGGAAATGACTCCGGCGATTGTTAAGTCAATCCTCTCCAGCGCTGAATTGGAAAAAATAAAATCAGCCGCCCTTAAAGAAGAGATGCTTGTTTTTAATCAGGACGCTCTCCACAAAGCTCTAAACGGCCTTACTTCCGTTGAGGAGATTTTAAAAGTTTAACAATCATTTCCTCAAATGAAAAAAGACAAACAAGAGTTTAAACTTAGACGAGACAAATACATGAGCTTTCGTGGCGGGAGCTCTGCTTTCTACAACATCTATTGTTCCCATTGCCGGCATTGGCTGCTTCTTTATCAAAAAGATGGTCCGGGAAACCTCTTTCGCTTGTATCTTAATCGGATACATGCGCCGGAGAGTCTTGCGGGACGCTCCCATTCCGTCAGTAAATCATCCAATTTTCCCGGTCTTAAATGTACTCATTGCCAGGCTTTAATCGGCGCGCCGATGATTTATAAACCGGAAGGTCGTCCTGCGTTTCGTTTAATTCACGGCACCATCGTTAAGAAAAAAAGCGACGGCATTTTGTCCGCTCCAGCAACTATAGGTTAGAAAGAAATTTTAAAAGTGGTTTAAGAGATAAAAAAACCGCACGTAAAGTGAATACGTGCGGAAATTATTATTTTTTTATTTTTCAAATTTTTTAAGCAATTTAAGATACTCGTTTTGGATTTCATTATTTATCCATTTAAAGAGTTCGATTTTGCCGCCATTGTTAACTATGGTATTACAAGGTCCAAAATAGAAACCATCAGGTGAAGCGACAAATAAGCAGGAGTGATTCCATGCTTTTAGTGTCTTTTCTGCCATTTTTAAAATCTCTTTATTTACTAAGTTTGTTCTATATTTTACTTCCACTAAATAAACTTTCCTTTTATCATCTGAAATTAGAATAAAATCAGGGATATCTTTAATATTCTGAAGCATCAATTCTACTCTTGGCAACTGTTTGTATTGAGCTAACTCCGGAAAGATATATTCATAACCAGATTTCAAAATCGTAAATTTTCCGGATTCTCTAAACATCTGTTCAAAGATTACTTCAGCTACCTTGCCTTTTATAAGGTTCTCAGAAAATTTTATATTACTATTCATACAGTTAAATCTTTAGTAAAGATTTGAATTAATTTTCAAAGTTATTGGCTCGGGGGAAGGGAATCGAACCCCTATTACCAGGACCAAAACCTGGTGTCCTACCATTAGACGACCCCCGAATAAGTATTATTTTTTATTTTAGATTTTAAGATTCTTTTACCTTTAGCTGTTTTATAAGACCTTTCCGTTTTAAAAGCTAAGTACTTGTCAGTATATTCTTCAAAGTAAACTAATTTAAAAGGTCTTCTATTTTGTGTTGACTTTACCCTTCCTTGATTATGATATTTTAACCTTTTATCCAAATTTGAAGTACATCCAATATAAAGATTATTATCTTTTAAACTAAGCAAAACGTAAATATAATATAAATCGCTTTTCATCTTATTATTATAAGGTGTCCTACCATTAGCCTCCCTCGGGCATAGCCCTATGGGCGAGCTGCCCGTAGGCCGTGCCCGGCTATGGGCTACGGCCGAGGGACGACCCCCGAATAAAGTTTCAACTGAAAAAATATACTATTTTTTAACCCGAATGTCAATAAAACCCGTCTTTATAAACGGGTAGGTTATTTTTTATGGAGAAATACGGATGATATAACCTCCCCTTAATCCCCTCCTTACTAAGGAGGGGAAATAGGGGCGGCGTCCCTGATTTATTATTTTTTTAAACCGGCTTTTAAGAATTCAATGAAAATCGGATGAGGATGCAGGGGTTTGGATTTGTATTCCGGATGGCCCTGGGTGGCGATGAAAAACGGATGCATTTTCTTGGGCAATTCTATCATTTCCACGAAAAAGTCGTCGGCGGAAGTGCCGGAAATAATCAGGCCGTTATCTTCCAGAATTTCGCGATAGTCGTTATTGAATTCGTATCTGTGCCGGTGCCTTTCGGAAATTTTGATACTGCCCTTGGCCTTGATTTTGGCGTTTTTCTTTTGGACCTCGGAAAGCAGTCTGCCTTCGCCGGCTTTGAGGTAAATTCTGCCGGCCTGGGAATTTTCCAAGAGATAACAGTCGTAAGCGCCCAAACGCATGGAAGTGCCCTCGCCTTTTATCACCTGGTATCTGGTGTCCATGGGAATGTCGTGGATAATCGGATTTTTGGTTTCCGGATTTATTTCCACGCTGTTGGCGTCGGACAAACCGACCACGTGGCGGGCAAATTCCACGCAGGCCAGCTGCATGCCGTAGCACAGGCCCAGATAAGGAATTTTCTTTTCCCGGGCGTATCTGATGGCCGAAATTTTGCCTTCGGCGCCGCGGTGGCCCCAGCCGATGGGCACAATCAGCCCGTCGGGCTTGCCGATCAGCTTGCTGCCCTCTTTTTCTATGTCTTCAGTATTAACAAAGCGCAAATTAAGATTAAGGTTTAAATGCCAGCAGGCGTGTTTAATCGCTTCAATCAAAGCGGCGTAAGAATCGTAAAGTTCATAATCGCCGGTGCTGATGTATTTGCCGGCAATCACGATATTAATTGATTTATTTTTCTGAATTTTGATTTTTTTGATTAACTTCGCCCATTCGCCCAGGCGAGGGGTCTTTAAGTGCAACTTGAAATATTTAAGGATTTTTTTATCAAATTCCTGCTTGGCAAAAAGTAGCGGCAGTTCGTAAATGCTGTCCAAATCCGGCGCCATGATGACGTTGTCGCCCGGCACGCTGGTTTTAAGGCCCAAGAGGTAGCGCCGTCTTTTATCCAGCGTGGCCGCGCTTCTTAAAACCAAAAACTCCGGCAAAATGCCCATGCTCATAACCGTTCTCATGGACAGCTGGGTGGGCATGGTTTTGGGTTCGCCAATGTGCGCGGGCAAAGGCACGTAGCTGACGTGGACGTTTAAAACCTGTCCGGGTAGTTCGGCCTTCATAATGCGGCAGGCCTCGTAATAAAGCATGTTCTGGTATTCGCCGGCCGTGCCGCCCAGTTCAATAATGATAATCTCGTTGTCCTGGCCCGCTTCCTGGATTCGGGCGATGATTTCGTCGGAAATGTGGGGAATGGCTTCCACGTCCTCGCCGTTGTAGCCAAAGGACCGTTCGCGGTCAATCACGGTTTTGTAAATCTGGCCCATGGTGGTGAAATTGCGATGGCCCATTTCGCGGTTTAAAAAGCGTTCGTAAGTGCCCAGGTCCATGTCGGCCTCCAGGCCGTCTTCGCATAAAAAGGCGTCGCCATGTTCAATGGGATTAATGGTGCCGGAATCCACGTTGAGGTAATTTTCGCATTTAATAACGCCGATTTTATAACCGCGGTTTTCCAGCAGAAAGCCGATGGAGGCGGCGCAGACGCCCTTGCCCAGGCCGCTCAAGACGCCGCCGGAAACGAAGATGTATTTGGTTTTAATGTTTTTATTGACCATCTGGTTCTATTTTTAATTTAAAATTAACGGCTTTATCTCCGGCAGCGGCTTTGAGCTGATGTTCTCCCAATTCTTTAAGAGAGTTGTCCAGTTTAACGGCTTTTTCCGGCAGGGAAATTTTAAGCTGCGCCTCAATCAGACGGACAATTTCTTTAGAGCCGATTGATTGAAACAGCGTGCCCTTAGCCGAGGCTTTGACCTTGGTTGTAACGGTTTTATCTTTCAGGCGATTAAGGTTTTTTCCCAGATCATCTTTTTTAGAAACAGATTGGTGAATAACCTTGTCTTGTCTGATTTTATTTTCCGCCATCACCCGCTCGGTGGCTATCACGGCCAGGCCGCGGGGAAATAAAAAATTTCCGGCAAAACCGTTGGCCACTTCTTTAACCTCGCCTTTTTTACCGACCCGGTCAACGTTTTGAATTAACAAGATTTTCATATATTATACTTTTATTCCTGGTTAATTATTTCCAGAGCTTTGTCCAGCTGGGGATCTTTGTTTTCGTTAATATCTTCTTCCGTTAATTTTAACTCAAAATCCGGTTGAATGCCATTTTTGTCAATGGTCCGGCTGTAGGGCGTCAGCCAGCGGGCAATGGTAAGCTTGATGGCCGAACCGTCCGAAAGATTTTCCAGTTCCTGAACCGAGCCTTTGCCGAAAGTGGTTTCGCCCACCACCGTGGCCAGTTGGTAATCCTGCAGAGCGCCGGCCACGATTTCCGAAGCCGAAGCCGAGCCGCCGTTGACTAAAACCACCGTCTTAAAATCGGCCAGCTGGCCCTTACCATTGGAAACGTATTCCTGATTCTGCTCGGCATTGCTGAATTCTTCGCGCACCACCACCTGGCCCTCTTTAATCCAGTAGCCGGCAATGTCCACCGCCGTTTCCAGATAACCGCCGGGGTTGTTCCTTAAATCCAGAATAACGCCTTTGGGCGAACTGTTAATGACTTCATTGGCCACTTCCAAAAATTTGGCGCTGGTGTCGGAATTAAAATTGGTTAATTTGACGTAAGCGATGCCGTTTTTATCCGTCCAGTTGACGCTGATTATTTTAATGGTATTCCTGATAATTTTGATTTCCTTGGACTCATTCAGTCCGTCGCGGGTGACGGTTAAAATAACTTCCGTGTCTTTATCGCCCCTGATTAAGGAGACGGCCTGGTCTAAAGACATGCCGGTTGTTTCCAAGCCGTCAATGCCAATGATTCTATCCAGGGCCTTAAGGCCGGCTTGTTCGGCCGGCGATTCGGGCAGAGGCGAGATGATGGTAAGCTGGTTATTGCGGATGCCGATTTCGGCGCCGATGCCTTCGAATTTGCCGTTAAGTTCGTCGCTGAATTCCTCGGAAGTCTGGGGATTTAAAAAGACGGAATAGGGATCGCCCAGACTGTCGACCACGCCGGCCATGGCGCCGTAAAAAAGCTGGGCGTCGGTGAGCTGGTTTTTATCGATGAATTTGTTTTTAATCGTGTCCCAGACTTTCCAGAAGAGTTTGAAATTAACGTCCTTGGTCAAGTAGTCGGGCAGGCTGTCGGTATTGATAACCCGGCCCACTTCGGGCGCGCTTGTTCCCGAGTCGGCGATTTTTTTATTAACGCCCACCACGATGCCGATGGAAAAACTGATAATCATTAAGAGAACGATGCCGCCGTAAACGACCGCCCGAAAATTCGGTCGGCGGCTTAAGGGGTGGCTGGGATTATTTAGAAGATTATTATTTGAATTTTCTTCCATACGATTTTAATCGTTAATTCTTTTTATTTTGGCGCCTAAATTTTTAAGACGATTTTCCAGGTCTTCATAACCGCGGTCAATGCCTTCAATGTTTCGTAAAATGGATTTGCCTCTTGAGGCCATCATGGCGATTAAAATGATGATGGAGGGGCGCAAAGCGGGCGGGCAGACTATTTCCGTGCCCGTTAATCTGGTCGGACCCTCAATAAAAACGCGGTGCGGGTCCGCCAGGGTGATTTTAGCCCCCAGCCTGGCCAGCTCGTTATAATAAATGGCCCGATTTTCGTAAACCCAGTCGTGAATCAGAGTGGTGCCCTTGGCCCGGGTGGCAATCGGCACGAAAAACGGCAGGTTGTCTATATTCAGGCCGGGATAAGGCCGGGCGTAAATTTTTTCGGCCAGAGCTTTTAACTTGGACGGCTTGGTTTTGATATCCACCAGCCTGGTTTTTTTATTTTTGGAAAAATACCGCCTTAAAATTTCGTACTTAAAACCCATCTTGGCGAGCTTTAACAGTTCCAGCTCCAGAAAATCTATGGGACAGCCTTTAATGGTGATGGCGGAATTGGTGGTGGCGGCCAGGGCGATAAACAAAATGGCGTCAATCGGATCCTCGGCCAGCTGATATTTAACGTTTTTGTTGACTCGCCCGACGCCGCGAATAACCAGCGTGGTGCCGCCGAGGCCGGTTATTTTAACTCCCAACTTGGACAGAAAGAAACAGATTTCCTGAACCTGGTAGTTGGCCGAAGCGTATTTAACCGTGGTTTCGTTTTTAAACAAAGAGGCGGCCATTAAGACGGCCTCGGTGACGGTATCGCCCGATTCGTAAAGGATGATTTCGGAGGCCGGTTTTTTTCTGGTCGCGTCAACGTTGTAATATTTGGCCAGGGTTTTTATCCTGATGCCGAAGTTTTCAAAAGCGTAGACGTACGGTTTAACTGTCCTTAAGCCCAGCTTGCAGCCGCCCGAGCGCGGCAGCCTGAATTTTTTCTGGCGGTGGACCAGCGAACCCAAAAGCAGTAAAACCGATCTGGTTTTGGAAGCGGTTTTATAATCTATTTTATCCAGCCGCAGATTTTTAGGCGGTTTTATCAACAGCCGCCTTGGGCCTTTCCATTTTAATTCCACCCCCAGGCTTTCCAGGACTTTAATGATTCGCCTGGTTTCTTCCAAATCCGGAAAGTTAAACAACTCGGTCGTGCCCTGATTAATCAACGAAGCGCATAACAGAGCCACGGCCGAATTTTTAGTGGAGTTGACCCTGACGCTGCCGGATAATTTTTTGTCTCCTTGAATTAAGTAGTAAGACATTGTATTATATTGATAATCGGCTTATTTTTTAATATAATCCATTCTATCATTTTTAAGCCGTTTCATCAACCATTTATGAATGTCCGTTCCCGCAGATTTTTAACCCTGGCTTTTGTCCTGATTTTTTTGGTAGCTTCCCCCGTTGTAATTCTCCATACGCTGGGCTATAAATATAATTTCCAAAAAAACCGGCTGGAAAAAACCGGAATTTTTTTTATTAAATCTTATCCCAAAAACGCGGATATTTATTTGGACGGCCAGCCGACTAAAAAACAGACTCCCAACCGGCTGACCCGGCTTTTGCCCAAAACTTACAACGTGAGCATCGGCCAAGAGGGTTATTTCAGCTGGTCCAAAGATTTGCCCGTCTCCAGCCAAAAAACCACTTTTATTGAAAATATTTCCCTGTTTAAATCGGAGTTTGACTTTTCCCAAAAACTGGCCGGCGAGTTTACGGGCTTTGTCCCCTCCCCGGACGGCCTGGGGATTGCCCTGCTGGAAAAAACCGCGGCCGGTTATCAGCTGTGGAAATATGACGTCTTGACCGAGGATTTTACGGAACTTTTGAATTTGCCGGAGTTTTATCTTCCGTCCGTTACCGCCTGGTCTTCCAATTCCCGGAAGCTGGCCGTTAAATACGGTTTGGATTATTTGATTTTGGACGCGGCCGATCCTTCTTATTACAATAAGCTGTCCAAAATTTCCCCGTTTAATTTTACCGACGTTAAATGGGATTTCTTTAACGACAACGTCATCTACGGTTTAAACAGCCGCGGTCTGCATAAAATAAACATTTTATCGCGGGAAACGACCTTGCTGACGGAGGACGAGATTATTGATTTTTATCCCCTGCCAAACGGCCTGATTTTTATTTCAAAAAATAGGGACAAGGCTTATCTGTCTTTATGGCAAAAAGAAAAGGCCGAGCCTATTTTCAGCCTGCCTTTAAGCGATGAATACGAATTTTTCAGCTTAAACGATAGTTTGTTGATGCTTAAAGACGCTTCGCAGAACCAGGTTTACATTATTGAGCCCGATAACCAGAACAAGCCGGTTAAGTCGTTTATTAAGAACCTGCAGTCTTTCAATTGGTTGAACAACGGCCTGCTTTATTGGAACAATTCCGAGCTGTGGGCTTATTATCCGGACAGCGATGAAAGCATTTTGCTGGAACGGACCAGCCAGCAGATAAATTACGCCTTCTGGCATCCCAACGGGGATTATATTTTTGCCGTTATTTCCGGCAAGTTAAAAATTTACGAGTTGGACAGCCGCGACCGCCGAAACGTTTATGAGCTGTTTGACTTGGAGGCTGGCAAAACCGATTTTATCACCGAAGATGAAAAGGGCCAAGAATTATTCTTCGTTGGCCGGATTAATAATGAAGAGGGATTTTATGGCGCGGTGATTCAGTAAAAAATAATAAGTAAATTCATCATTTGCGCCAGAGGCGCATCCGCCTTTGGCGGACATCATTCTTTATTCGTCATTCCTCGTTCTTTTATCATACCAGTACTGATTCACTTCAAAGAGCGTTTCAAACTTGCCGGCGTCTTTCCAGAAGCCTTCCAAAACCGACCAGCGCAGTTTGCCTTCTTTGATGTAAAAATTATTAACGTCGGTAATTTCCAACTCTCCCCGGTCGGAGGGTTTTATTTTTTTAATGCAGTCAAAAACTTTCGCGTCGTAAAGATAAAGACCGGTTACGGCATAGTTGCTTTGGGGGCGAGCCGGCTTTTCTTCTATCCTGACGATTTTATCTCCTTCAAAGACGGGCACGCCGAAACGCCCGGGGTCGGGCACTTCTTTAAGAAAGATGCAGGCGCCGTCTTTAAAATCCTTAATTTGGGGAGCAATGTCAGCATCAGTGGTATTATCACCTAAAATTACGGCAATCGGGCCGTTATCGGCAAAATCTTCGGCCAGAGCCAGGGCCGCGGCGATACCGCCCTCCCCTTCCTGAAAAGCGTACTCCAGATGTTTAAGGCCCAGCTCCTTGCCGTTTTTCAAGACCCTTGAAAAATGGCCGGCGTGCGGCCCGCCGGTCACCACCAAAACCTCGGTCACACCGGCGCTCACCAGAGTGTTAATGGGATAGAAAATCATCGGTTTGTCGTAAACCGGCAACAGATGCTTGTTGGTGGCGTAAGTTAAGGGGTAAAGGCGCGTGCCCAAACCGCCGGCTAAAATTACTCCTTTCATTTGAATTAGAGTTTAATCATCTTTTTACTTAAATATTCTTTCAGAGCCTGCTCCCAGGGCCTTAGTTCTTTTAATTTAGTATTGATTAATTTGGAAAATTTTGGTCTTTGGGCCGGGCGCTGATAGTCGGCCGAGCTCACGGGAATAATTTCGGCCTTAAAGCCGGCCAGCTCTTTTATTTTTTGGGCGAATTCATACCAGCTGCAGGAGCCGCCGTTGGTTCGGTGGTAAATGCCGAAAGCCGGCCGTTGTTCAATGATTTCCCGCGTGGCCTTGGCTAAATCATTCGTGTAAGCGGTGGCGGTAAATTGGTCGTTGACGACTTTTATTTCCGGTTTGGTTTGAGCGGCCTCCAGAATGGCGTCAACGAAATTTTTGCCGTTTTCTCCATAAAGCCCCGAAGTTCTGATTAAATAATATTTATCACAACCGGCAGCCAGGCGTTGTTCGCCCAGATATTTACTTCGGCCGTATTCGTTGACCGGTTCGGGCGGGTGATTTTCTTCAATTCCTTTTTCCTGCCCGCCGTCAAAAACATAGTCGGTGCTGTAGTGCACCAGAATAACGTCCAGTTCGGAACAGATTTTCGCCAGATTAGACAGGGCCTCGCCGTTAACCCGTTCGGCGGCTTCGGCGTTTTGTTCGCAGCCGTCAACGTCGGTGTAAGCGGCGCAATTGATTAAGACCTCGGGTTTAATCTGCCTGATTTTTTCGTTCAAATTTTTAAAGTCGGTAAGGTCAAAATCCGGCAAGTCGCCGACGACCATGTCGTAATCGGCCAGTTCCCTGGCCAAAGCGTGTCCGAGCATGCCGCCCGCTCCGAGCAGTAGAAGCTTCATAAGGCAATCTTATATTGCTTTTTGTAATATTCCAAGTATTCTCCGGATTTAAGCGGCCGCCACCACCAGTCGTTCTGCTTGTACCAGCGGACCGTTTCCTTGATGGCCCGTTCAAAATCAAATTCCGTCTGCCAGCCGAGCTTTTCAAGTTTGCGGGCATTGAGAGCGTATCTTAAATCATGGCCCGGACGGTCTTTGATGTATTCAATCATCTCGCTTCCTTTATCCAGTTGTTCCAGAATAAGTCCGGTTATTTCCGAGTTCTTTTTTTCCACGCCCGAACCGATGTTGTAAATCTCGCCCGCTTCGCCCTTGTGCAGGATGAAATCAACGGCGTTGCAGTGGTCGGCCACGTAGAGCCATTCGCGGACGTTTAAACCCCGGCCGTAAAGAGGTATTTTTTTATCTTCCAGCAGATTGGTGATAAACAGGGAAATTAACTTTTCCGGATACTGGAACGGTCCGTAGCAGTTGCAGGAGCGGGTAATGACGACCGGCAAGCCGTAAGTTTTAACGTAAGAACGGCAGAGTAAATCCCCGGCCGCCTTGGAGGAGCTGTAGGGGCTATTGGGCAACAGCGGCGATTCCTCGGTAAATTTACCCTTATCAATACTGCCGTAGACTTCATCGGTGGAAATCTGGATGAATTTGGCTATTTTGAATTCCTTAACGCCTTCCAGCAGGTTATAAGTGCCGATGACGTCGGTTCTAACAAAAGCGTCCGGATCCAGAATGGAGCGGTCCACGTGGGTTTCGGCCGCGTAATTAATCACGGCGTCTATTTTATTGAATCTTAAAATTTTAAAGACCGTCCGCTTGTCGGCGATGTCCCCTTTGATGAATTTATAGTTGGCGTTGCCTTCCAGGTCCTTAAGATTATTGAGATTGCCGGCGTAAGTAAGCTTGTCCAGATTGGTCACGCTGAAATCAGGATATTTTTTCAGAATATGCCTGATGAAGTTTGAACCGATAAACCCGGCACCGCCGGTAACTAAGATATTCATTTTTTAAATTCATTAAAAATTTACAACTACGTTCCCATCTCCCAGCTGTTTAAATACTTTTGTTGTTCGGGAGTAAGTTTATCAATGGCCACCCCAAGCGATTTAAGTTTGGCTTTGGCGATGTAATCGTCGTTTTGGCTGGTTACGTCGTAAACTTTATTTTCCAGCCGTTGATGGTTTTTAACCACGAATTCCGCGGCCAGAGACTGGTTGGCAAAGCTCATGTCCATGACCGAGGCCGGATGGCCCTCGGCCGCCGACAGATTAACCAGCCGTCCGCCGGCAAGCACGTTTATCACCCGGTTGTTTTTTAACTGGTAGGCTTCCACGAAACGCCTGGCTTCATAAACCTTTTTGGACATTTTTTTAAGGGCCACCAAGTCCAGTTCCACGTCAAAATGTCCGGAGTTGCAGACCACCGCGCCGTCTTTCATTTTGGCGAAGTGTTCCTTCCCGACGACTTTAATATCACCGGTCAGAGTGCAGAAAATGTCTCCCAAGCGCGCGGCTTTAAGCATAGTCATCACTTCAAAACCGTCCATGACCGCTTCCAGGGCTTTTAGCTGGTCCACTTCGGTGACAATCACTTTGGCGCCCAGGCCCCTGGCTTTGGCGGCAAAACCGCGGCCGCACCAGCCGTAGCCGGCCACCACGACCGTTTTGCCGGCCAACAGAATGTTGGTCGCGCGGATAATGCCGTCCAGGGTGGACTGGCCCGTGCCGTAGCGGTTGTCAAAAAAATGCTTGGTCTGGGCGTCGTTGACGGCCACTATCGGATATAACAGTTTTTTTTGAGCGGCCAGGGCTTTCAGCCTGATGACGCCGGTGGTGGTCTCTTCGGTGCCGCCCAAGATGCCTTTGACCAGATTTTTTCTTTTGGTGTGGATGACCGAAACCAAATCGGCGCCGTCATCCATGGTTAAATTAGGTTTAATATCCAAAGCGGCGTTGATATGCCGGTAATATTGCTGGCGGGTGGCGCCGGTTATGGCAAAAACCGGAATGCCGTAATCTTTGACTAAGCTGGCCGCCACCTCGTCCTGGGTGGACAAAGGATTGGAAGCGCATAAAACCACGCTGGCGCCGCCGGCCTTTAAAGTCCGCATTAAATTGGCGGTTTCCGAAGTCACGTGCAAACAGGCCGCTATCTTTTTGCCTTTTAAAGGTTTTTGTTTGGCAAATCTTTCGCTGATCTGCCTTAAAACGTCCATTTGTTTTTCGGCCCAGACAATCTTTTTTTTGCCTTGGCTCGCCAGTCTGACGTTCTTGATGTCGTACCTCATGTTATTTTTAATGGGTTATCTTGTTAATTTTAACTTAAATTCTTTAAAATATCTTGTTTTAAATTGTTCAAAAGTATACTGATGATTCTGGGTGCCGTAGTTTTCCACCGCGTAAGTGCCGGCCAGACTGGCCAGCTGGCCGATGGTAAGCCAGGGCAGTTTTAGAGGCTTCTTTAATAAGCGTTGATTTAAGACCAGGCCTTTAATCAGTCCGGCCCGGTAAGCGTCGCCGGAACCGGTCGGGTCTTTGGCGATAACCGGTTTGGCCGGTCTGATTTTGACTCTGGCGGTCTGATTTTTAAAATTCAGGTCAATGACGGAACCCTGGGCGCCTAAAGTGGTAATCAAGATGCCCGCTTTTTTTAAAATGGTCGCCTGGTCATAACCGGTGATTTTCTTGGTCAGCGACAATTCATAATCATTAACCACGTAAAGCGAAGCCTTCTCAATCGTTTGCCGCAGCTGGTTTTTGGTAAAGTTGATAATCTGCTGGCCCGGGTCAAAGATAAAAAAAGTTTTTTTGTCGTAGTAGTAGTCGGCCAGTTCCAGCATTTCCAGAGCGTTGCCCGGAGCAATAATGGCTAAATCCCCTTTTTTGACCGACGGTTTTTTGGCTTTAAAAATCAAAGCGCCGGGAAAAAAACCGGTAATCTGATTGTCTTTTTTATCGGTAATGATGTAAGCCGAAGCGGTAATGGTCCGGGGATATTTTTTTACGCCGGATATGTTAATGCCCAATTTTTTAAATCTGCTCTCGTATCTGTCAAAATCCCGTCCGACCGCAGCGTGCAGAACCGGCTTGATTTTCAACAAAGCCAGATTGTAAGCGATGTTGCCGGCCGTGCCGCCGAAAGTCTGCTTGAATTCCGAAACCGTAAAGCTGACGTTAAGTTTTTTTATTTCCGATGGCAGGATGTGCCGGTCAAAACTATCCGGAAAATCCATAATCTGGTCGTAAGCCATTGAACCGTAAACCAAGACATTCATCTTATAGTTGTTTACTGATATTTTCGGCCGTTCTTTTCATTTCTTCATCGCTAAAAGTCTTGCCCGGCCAGGGGTGCAGATTGTCTCCGGCTAGCCGCGGAATGATGTGGAAATGGAGATGTTCCACTAATTGTCCGGCCACGGCGCCGTTATTGTTAACCACGTTAAAGCCCTTTAGGCCCAAGGCTTCGGTCATGGCCTTGCTGACGTCCTGAATTTTTACAATCAGGTCTTTTAAAACGTCGTGGGGCGTTTCGGCAAAGCTTTGATAATGTTCTTTGGCAATAACCAAAACATGGCCTTTATTAACCGGATTGATGTCCAGAAAAGCCAAAAATCTTTTATCTTCGTAAATTTTATAGGCAGGCAGTTCCCCGGCCACGATTTTGCAAAAGATGCAGTCCATAAGCTGGAAATAATTATTAAAACTAAAATTTTCAATTTAATCTTGATAATTTGGGGTTTGATTGGACATTGGAAATTCAAAATTAGCCCCCGTCTTTCACTTCCTCCGGCCAGCGGTAATTTATTGACGGATCGTTCCAGGGAAAGCGGATTTCATCGGGATTATCATAGTTATATTTTTGCGTGGGTATGTTGACGATTTTGGCCTGCTCGCAGTCAAGGGCCGTAAAACCGTGAGCCACGCCTTTGGGGATTTTAATCAGCAGATGCTCCCCTTCCAATTCCGGAGCGGCCAGCTTAAAATCCTGACTTTGACCGTAAGTCGGAGAATCTTTGCGCATGTCGTGCAAAGCCACCAGCGCCCGGCCTTCCAGGCAAACAAAATAATCGTCCTGTTTTTCGTGAAAATGCCAGGCTTTAACCAGGCCCCGTTTGACTAAAGTCATGTAAACCTGGCCGAATTTCTGGAAGATTTCATCGTCATCGCGCAAAAACTCCATCAGCAGACCGCGGTCGTCCGTTAGAGGTTTGAGCTGTTTGATTTTTACGCCGTCAATCATAGTTTTGTCTATCTAATATGGCAATAATGGAGAAGATTGTCAATGCCGTTAAAATCGTCAATAAATAGCTGATTTTGCCCAGATTATTAAACTCCTGATAACTGTAAATCGCCACGGCCAAAGCCAAAATAACGGCCGTAAAAATTCTCCGGCGGGGACGCCGGTTTTTCGTTTCTTCGTTAAATAAAATAATGATTAAACCGGATAAGGCGGCCGCGAGCAGCAGGATGTTTAAATCAAAATAATTGCTGATAAGGCCGGTTTTGAAATTTTCCAGAGCCAGATAAACAACATAGCTGATAACCGATACTACAAAAGCCGTCCGGCTCACTTCCACCGCGCAGAAGCCCAGATATTTAAAGAATCGGTTTCTTTTTCGTTTGGTTGTTTCAAATCCGAACATATTAATTAATTTATAATTTTAAATTTTCAATTTCAATTTAATCTTAGAATTATAAATTTTTAAATTAATTTAAAATTTCTCCCTTACGTATTTAAATATTTTGGCGATAATTTCTTGGTAGCTTAGGGGTTCTTTGTCCAAAGTTATTTTAATGCTTTTGAGCGGAATGGTTTCGGCCGAGCTGTTCAACTCGGGAATACTCAAGGCGAACCTTAATTTACGGTTGACGATTTCGGCGTTTTGCAAATCAAATTTGACGCTGTTCTTTTTCCAGCCGTTTTCCAGAATGGCCGGCGTTTGATATTCGGAAATCAGATAATCGGTCTGGTCGCTGATAAAGAAATCCCGCAATTCGTAAATTTCCGGATTAAAATACATGGTTTTGGAAAAAGCCAGCAGGCCGCGGCCGAAAATTTTGAGGTCGTTTTTGGGCGACTGAATCACGGCCGGCACTGCCAAAGCGGTGATAAAATAATTTTTATGGATTTCGCTTAAAGTCAGGCTTTGTGTAGTGCCGATACCCACCGTTTGCAGGCCTTCGGGATGCGAAGTTTCAAAACCTAGGCGCGGAATGGTGTTATAGAGGCTCACCGGCGAATAATCCAGGTCCACAAAACCGTCGGCGTACTCCGGGCTGTCGGCCAGATAAATCCGGTTGATGAAAGTAAGGTACTGTTGCCTGGTGGTTATCCGCCTGAAGAAAAACTCGTCTTCGCATTCCAGCTCCAGCCGGTAAACCCCTTCGGGCAGGCCGTTGATTTTAAGGCTTACCTCGCGGGGGTCGCTGGCCGGATCCAGATTGGAAATGTAGCCGTCATCGCCAAGTTGTTTCTGATAGATTCTGTCGTTAGCTTCGTTGTAAACGTTAATCGTTAAAAAATCCGGACCTTGGCTGCGGTTGATGTCCTGAACCGTAAAAGTGAAGTCCAGAGGCTCGTTTTTAATGTAAGTATAGAAGCTGTGCCGGCCCCGGATGGTCCTGTCAATCACGGTAAGTTGATCGGCCGGCCGATAGTCGGGCATGGTGAATTTTCTTTGGAGCGGATAATCATAAGCGGCCAGGTTTTTTAAACTGTCAAAATTGTCCAAAAATTGCGGCCAGCTAAGGTATTTTTTCTGCTTTTGCCAGATGGTGCCGTCTTCGGACTCCAGTTTAAACCAGTCCAAACGGTCCAAGAGCTGATTTTCCAGAGGTTTAAAGTAATAATTCCACTCGTTCTCGCCTAAAGTCCTTAAACCCACCTGGATTAACGGCTGGCTTTTATTCTGGTAAACCAGCTCCACCTCGGCCGTCTCAAATTTTTGCGGCAGCCTGGTCTCAAAATAAACCGGCTCCGCCTCTAGCTGCTGCCAGTAAGAATCCGTGTTATTGACCCGGTTGATTTCGGACAGGCGGTTGGCCGGAAACAGATTGGTAACAACCGGCGAATCGGTGGAAAAATCATAGGTGAATTCCAGATGACCGCCCGGCACCAAATCTTTTGCCACCAATATGCCCAAAATAAAAAAAGGCAGAATAATAATGATAATCCTGGAGATTAAGGCTAATTGTGAAAATAATCTTTTCATCTAGTTAGTAATAATATTTATGGGGTATAAACTTTGATTGTTAAAATCCAGAACGGACTTCTCTGCCCTCAAACCGAACTTGGCGTAACTGTTTTGATTGATAAGATTTCTGCTCTCATCCGTTAAAGTAAAACTAAACCAGTAAACCGGCCAGCCGTTCGTTATAAGTTCTTTTATTCTAACATAATCATAATCGCGGTTTAAGGCGTAAATGACGCTTCTGGCCGGCCAAAAGACCTTATCCATTCTTTCGGCAATGATGACGGCGTTCTCCGGAGTCCGTTTAATTACGTCGGCGGCCAGGGATTGATAGCCGGCAATGTTTTTTTGAACCTGTAAAATGCCTTCGGACGGATCCAAAACCGCCAGTTGATAAGAAGTAAAAAACAGGGCCAACCAAATGTAAACCGTCAATAAACGGTTGAGATTTTTCTTTTTCTGAAAGCAGAAATCAAGAACGATGGCTAATAAAGGCAGGCTGAACAGATAAAGCGGCAGCCAGTATCTGATATAAGACGTGCCGATGGTTACGGCGGCCGGGTCGGGATGGTCGTGAAAAGACCAGCTGCCGTAGTAAATCACCAGATACCCCCCAAAAAATATCAGCAGCAGTAAATATAGATAAAACGTTTTTCTTTTATCGGGCTTGATTAGTTTTCTGTAGAGGATTGAGATAAGCAAACCTAAGCCGAATAACAGGGTCCATAAGGGAAAGATGCCCGCGGTATAATTATAGAAATTTTTTAGGGCCAGGCCCGGATTAAAACCGAAAGGCAGGAGAATTTTTTGGGACAGGTTAAGACCCTGCTGAACCAAATTTTGGCCGCTAAAATCCCGCGTCAGGCCATACCCGATGGAAAGCGGACTGCCGTAAATCTGGAAATTGTAATAAAATACCGGAAAAAAGCAGATAATAAACAACAGCACGCTTAGCCCGAAACGGAGCCAGTTGATTTTTTTAAAATTAAGCAAAGTTAAAATCAACAGCAGCGGCAAAGTCCAGACGATTTCGGAAGTCCTGACCATCAAACTTAAGGCCAGAAAAAATCCGAACAACAGGTAGTAAAAGATTTTTGGCTGTTTAAGCAGTCTGATAAAAAAGTAAAAGGCAATAATAAAGAAAGATAAGAAAGCCACGTTGGGCAGCATCCCTCTGGCCGCGTAATACCACCAGCCCGGGAAAATAAAAGCGAAAGCGGCCGATAAAAAAGCGATTTTTTCGTTAAACAGTTCTTTGATTAAAAAGTAAAAAAAGCCGAGCGCCAGAATGGCCAACAGCGGCGTGAAAAAAGGCATGGCTCCCGCGCCGGCAATCTTGGCCAAACTGCCGTAAATGATGGGTAGACCCAAAAAGCCGGCCGGCGCGGTCTGGCCTCCGATGACTCTCATGCTTCGGGGCGCCACCAGGTCGACGGCAATTTGGTTAGCCGGTTCGGTAAAAGCCAACCGGCCGCTTTGGGAAAAAAGATGGCTGAAATAAAGGTTGGCCGTTTCATCCGGCGAGTTCTGAATCAGCTTGGGAGAGCCGGTCCAGGAGACCGCGGTGTTAAAAGCCAGATAAGAATATAAAACAAAAAAAATTACGCCAAAAATCAAAAATGTCAGCTTAGACGAGTTAGCCTTCATAAAATAAATAATCTTTAGCATATTATATCAGTTTAAAGAATATTTTACTAATGCTAAATAATCTTTTTTATGATAAAATATCAGTATGTTAATCAACCTTAATTACAAAAGGTTTTTGGCCTTCAACCTGATTTTAATCGCCGTGCTGCTTTTAGCCGGGCCTGACGGCCGGCTTTTGTTCTGGGCCGGCTTGTTATATCTGATTTTAAACAGCCTGGCTTTGGGCAACTATCTGTTTTTAAAAAATTCCTGGACCTGTAAATTTATCTACGGCTTGCTGTTTTTAACGGTCGCGGCCGGTTTAATCGGCACGCTGGCTTTTTACCTGTCTTATCTTAATGCCGCCGTTTTTTACGCCACTTTGGGACTACTGGCCCTGGGTTTGACTTTGGCGGTTAAGAGATTTCCCCTGGTTTTTGAAATTAGCCCGAGATTTTTCCGTAAACGATTCAAATTCAATCCCCTAACCGTCCTTTACCTCCTGTTTTTTATCGTTATCGTTTACATCCTTTTTAATTCCCAGACCAGCCAGAGCATCCGCTCGCCCTGGGAAATTCTGCCGCCGGAAATTTTTTATCTTTACTTTTTCGCCACCCTCTGTTTATTCTTTATCATCCGTTCGGCCGGCACCTCTTGGCCGCTCTTCTTTATCGTCCTGCACTGTTTTTTGAGTTTTTCCGCGGCCTGGATAGTTTACCGAATCGGTTTTGACTATGATCCGTTTATCCACCGGACCAACCTTCAGCTGATTCTGGCCAACGGCACCCTCTTGCCCAAACCGTTTTATTACATCGGCCAGTACAGCCTGATTATTTTCATCCACCGGCTGTTAAATGTTTCCCTTGAACTGCTGGATAAAATCCTGGTGCCTCTAACCGCGGCCGTTTATCTGCCGGCCACCATTTTTTACGCTTTTAAAGATAATTTTAAGGCTAAGCCGGGCTTGGTCTTACTGCTGGCTTTAAGCTTTTTAATTTTCCCCTTTGGCGATTTTATTTCCACCACGCCCCAGGCTCTGGCCAATTTGTTTTTCCTGCTGACCGTGCTTTTATCCCTTTATTACATCACTCATCCCCAAGCTTCGCTCTGGCCGCTGGGAATATTAACTCTGATGACCATTGCTATCCATCCCATTTCCGGAATACCCCTGCTGTTTTATTTTATCGTCCTGGCCCTTTACCAGCATTGGAAGACTAAATTCAAACTGCCGGTCATTCTGCACCAGTCAATGCTCTGGGAAGTGATTATCCTCGGCGCTCTGGCCCTGCCGATCGCCTTCATCGTAAATTCCCTGACCTTGTCGCAGTTAAAGGTTTCCCTGCGCTCAAACTGGTGGTCCAACATCATTCAGTTTCTTGATTCTTTAAACTTTGATTTTTACTACCGTAAATTCGTTTCCTTTACCGATTTAATTTATGACTTCGGCTATAATTTAATTTTTCTGGTCATTGCCCTGGCCATAGTGGGGATTTTCTTTATTTACAAACACAGGCAGTTGAAAAGATACGCCGTTTATTTGTTCGGCTTTATCGTCCTTTTGGCCAATTTTCTGCTGGTTAAAGGCATGATTTCCTTTTTGTCGCTGGTTTCCTACGAACAGCTTACTTACCCGGACAGGATTTTTAAACTGGCCGTCTACATGCTCGCGCCCTTTATTCTGATAACTTTTTATCTATTTTATAAAAAGCTGACGGAACAAAAGTCGCTGATGGTTTTTCTCTCCTTTATCCTGCTGTCTTTGGCCATAAGCCTTTCTTTTTATCTTAGCTATCCCCGGGTGGATAAAATCGTTGAAGACCACGGCTATTCCACCTCGGCCGTGGACGTTAAGACCGTTAATTTCATTGAACGGATTCAACAAAACCAGCCTTATGTCGTTTTGGCTGCCCAGCCGGTTTCGGCCGCGGCCATTAGGGAGCTGGGCTTTAAATATTATTATAACGGCTATTATTTTTACCCGGTGCCGACCGGCAGCCGCCTTTACCAGTTATACGAAAATCTGGCTTACGGCAAACAGCCGACCCCCGACATCATTGCCACGGCCA
Organism: Patescibacteria group bacterium; assembly: GCA_035290305.1. Taxonomy (GTDB): domain Bacteria; phylum Patescibacteriota; class Patescibacteriia; order UBA1558; family UBA10009; genus DATDUR01. Next base: position 6,850 of record DATDUR010000096.1, on the reverse strand, counting down.
GATATTTAACCGGCATTAACGACGTTTATTTTGTTTTAAACGATTATTGGTTTGACGCCGCCGAAAAAATAGCGGCGGAAAAAGAAATCGCCGACCAGTGGTACGCCATTGACGCCAAAAATTACATTTTCAGGTATTCAAAATAACCACCCAATGAAAATTCAGAGCGTTAAGCAGAGGTATTTTCAGTAAGATTTCGTCCAGTATCAACAACGGCCATTCAATAATCCGCGGCAATTTAAGCCGTTTTTTTAATTTGAAGAGTCTAAAAATCGCCTCCAGGCCGTAATGGATAAAACCCTGCAATAGCCAGACTCTTTTGATTTTAATTTTGGACAGGTTATTTTCCCTTATTAAGGCCGTAAAGTCTTTTTGGCCGTAGCCGGCATGGCTTTCGTCGGCTTCGGAATGGCCCTGATGCAGGCGCAGTTTTTTTGAATTCTTGAACAGCCTGGTAAAACCCATCATGAATTTTGACGGTTCCATGGCGAAAATCAGCCGGCCGTTTTTTTTCAAAATTCTCAAAATTTCCGAAAGCAAATCCGCCTGATTTTCAAAATGATGCAGCGAAGCCGCCAGGAAAAGGCAGTCAACGGAATTGTCGGGCAAAGGCAAATTCTGGCCGTCGGCCACCAGATAGCTTATCTGGCCGGATATTTTAAGTCCGGCCAATTTGTTTTTAATGAATCTGACCGAGGCTTCGCTGATGTCGCAGGCAATCAGCCGGTAACCCCGCTCTAAAATCGGAATTAAATCAAAACCCGAACCGGCGCCGATTTCCATGATTAAAGAATCAGGCGGCAGTTGATAAATGTATTTTTTAAACCATTGATGATAAAATTTGTTCCTCAAAGCCTTTAACTGGTGAATTTCCTCTTCTGCCCCGCTCACCCGGTCGTGAAAATCAATTTCTTTTTTCAAAAAATCGGAAACTTTCGGCAGATAATAAAAAAGGCCGTCCTTAAAGCCGCATTTTTCTTTTAAGCAGTCGTTCAGCTTTTCAATTGCCGGCATAAGTCAACTATTTTAGCGCCATATTTATCGGCCATAAAATCGTCAATCAGATTAAAGCCGTTCCGGCCCATCTGCGGCAGGGTGATTTTTTCCCTTAAGGCCAGTTTAAGCTTCTCTATGAGGTCCTGGGTATCGCCCGATTTAAAAAGCCAGCCGGTTTGTCCGTTTATTACCAGTTCCTTGGCGCCGCCGGCGTCGGAAACGATTACCGGCACCTTGTGAAGATAGGCCTCGTAAATCACCGTTGGCGAATTTTCCCACCAAACGGACGGTACGACTAAAACGTCGGTTTGGGCGAAAAGCTCATCCAATTTTTCATAACCGATGGGGCCGTGAACCGTAATTCTTTGGCCGCCTTCAGCCAGAGTTTTAACGTTTTTCAGCCGGCTGCCGCCGCCGTAAATATCCAGTTTAAAACGGCGGTCGTTGAATCGCCTGAAGGCGTCCGTTAAAAATTCCACGCCTTTATGTTCTTCCACCTGCCCCAGATAAACAACTCTTAAATAATCCGATTTTTGGCGGAAGAGAAGGGGAAAATTCACTGCCACGGGGTTGGGCAGAACCAGCTTTTTAACCGACTTTTTAAAAAAGCCATAAGTCAGATGTTTATCCAGAACGAATTTGGAAGGAGCAATAATCGCCTCGGGACTGTTGATCAGCCGTCTGGTAATCAGCCGGTAAAGCTGATAGAAAAATCCCTTCATCTTGGAATTGCGTCCGTTCCTGAACATGGAGCCGTGCGGTTCCAGCAATTGATAATCGTGCAGAGTATGGCAATGCAAGATTTTTGACTGGCGGACGGTTCTAAAAAGGCCCAGACCCAAGCCTTTTAAATTATGGGTTAAAATAACGTCGGGCTTTTCCTCTTTAATGAGTTTTTTAAGCTTGCGCCTTAAACCGCAAGCTCCCAAGTCCCTAAGGTGCCAAAAAAATTTTTTAAAATAAGACTGGGCCTGGTCGTCTAAGGGATAATAAAAATTTTTCGGCTTAAAGCGGCAGATTTTCAAGCCGTCTTTTTCTTCAACTTTGTCCTGATGAGGACTACTGGTAATTAAAACGACCTGGCCGCGTTTGGCCAGCGATTGGCTGATTATCTTAACCACCCTTTCCGTGCCGCCGCGGCTGTAGGGCTCAAATAAATTATTAATAATAAAAAACTTCATCTAGCTTTGATAAATTTTAAGCAGAGTTTCGGTAATTGTTTTCCAGCTGTAATCTTTTTCCACGATTTTCCGGCCGTTGGCGCCGAAATTAACCAAATCGTTTTTATCGTCCAACAGCCTATTCAGGTGGCTGGCCAGATTGTCCGCGTCTTTGGGTTTAAATAACCGGCCGTTGACGTTTACTTCCACCACCTGTCGGACGCCCGGCAGGCTGCTGGCCAAAACCGCCTTGCCGCAGGCCATGGCCTCAAGCAACACCATGCCGAAAGCTTCGCTTTTATCAATTGAGGGCAAAACCAATAAATCGCATAAATTGTAATATTTAACCAGTTCCTGGTCAGGAACGTAACCGATGAAAATAACCTGATGGTTTAAGCCGGAGGAATCCACCATATCTTCGTAAACCGATTTAAGATTGCCTTCGCCCACGATAATCAGCTTGACGTCCTCCCGTTTCAGCCGCTCAAAAGCTTTCAGCAGGTAATTCACCCCCTTAAAATAATGGGCGCTGTCCAAACCGCCGACGAATAAAATCACTTTTTTATCGTGCAATTTATACCTGGTCATCAGTAAAGAATCTTTGTGCCTGGGTTTAAAATAGTCCAAATCCACCCCGTTAGGTATGATTTCAAACTTATCTTCATTTTTAAAATAATATTTTCCGAGCAATGACATTTTAAGATAGTCTGCGGAGGTGGTGATGACATAGTCGGAAAATTTAATCAAAGAGCTTAAAAAAATCCAGTTATAAAATTTATAGACGAAGGAACGCCAGTCTTGGCCCACCAAATCCATGTGATAATGCAGAATGAATTTTATTTTTTTGCCTCTTATTAGCTTGGCCAGAATTACGCCCAAAGAAGCGCCCAAAAAAGGGTAATGCAGATGGACCAGGTCAAATTTTAAGAGATGATAAGCCAACTGCAGCACAATGGCCGAGTTGCCGAACTTAAACTGGGGCAGTAATTTGTGAATCTTAAAATAGCTTTGCATGTTAACGTCCGACAACTTGGTTTTGGGCGTAAACACCACCACCTCGTAGCCCAGCCGGGACAGGCTGTCCGTCAGGTGGTAAGCCACGTTGCCCATGCCGCCGCGATACGGCGGAAAGGTGGAAACTATCTGGGCGATTTTTAGACGCTTGTCGTTTTTTACCATAAAATTAAATTCTTCATTACCTGCCAGTATAAATTAAAAACGGGATTAACCACGGAAGTCAGTAGCGGACCGTTGACTTCCTGATGTTCTATCTTGCCGGAAAAACGCCTGACCACGGCCCGGTCTTTTTTAACCCTTAACCTTTGAACGTTTTTCCTGACTCTCAAAAGCCTGCTCCAGTTAAAAGGGTTCAAAAAATAAGCGTAGACCCTGATTTTCTCCGACCACCAGCCGTTTTTAAAAGACCAGGCGAACAAACCCAGTTCCATAAAAACCAGGGCCGGCAGAATCAGCAGGATGGTGCCTAAGCGGTAATTCTGGAAAATAGTCAGGTAGCGGTTTCTTTCCATGTAATAAAATTTTTTAATGCTGCGGGAAAATTCATACTGGTGATAGACCACGGCCGCCGGATTGATGACGTTTTGGTAGCCGGCCAGGCTTAACCGCCAGCCTAAATCCAAATCCTCGTGATACATAAAAAAGTCGCCGTTAAACAGCCCGACCTTTTTTAAAACGGCCAGTTTGTACAAAACCGCCGCTCCGGAGCAGTAATTCACTTGGGAATCGGTAATTTGGAATTTGGAATTTGGCAGCTTATGTCCCCTGGTATAACCAAAGCCTAAAAAATGTATAATATTACCCGCGCTGTTAACCAATTCTTTGTCGGGATAAAGCATAATTTTCGGCTGAACGGCGGCTATCCGCTCATCGCTTTCGGCCGTTTCCGCCAAACGGTCCAGATAATTTTCCGTTACGATAATATCCTGGTTTAAGAGCATCACGTAATCAAAACCGTGCTGGGCCGCGTATCTGATGCCGACGTTGTTGCCCTCGGCAAAACCCAGATTTTTTTCCTGCTTTAACAGGGTGAGGTTGGGATAATTTTTAATCAGCCATAAATCGGAACCGTCAGCGGAATTATTATCCACCACGATTATCTCCCAACCGGCCTTTTGGGGCGGATACTTAAAAATACTCCCGAACAGGTTGGGGAGATATTTTTTTCCGTTGTAATTAACAATGATGACGGCGACTTTTTTCATCCTAATTATCCCGGTTATCTTCGTCTTTAAGCGAAATGTGCCTGACGATTTTGGTCAAATCCTTCTGCTGTTTGTCCAGCTTGAGGTAAAGGCGGAAAATCAGGTAAAACAGGGTTAAAACGGCCAGATACAAAGCCAGGTCCACTCCCCGGCCGATGCCGAACAGGCCGGCCAGATAAGAGGTGCTCTGCGGCAGCCAGAAAGCCACCAGCGCGATAATCCAGATTAACAGCCAGCCGATAAATTCCGAAGTTTTCAAACCACCTTCCTTGAATTTTTTACTTAACCTGAAAACCACCAATAAGACGAAAATGCCGATGATGATTTGCAATGGCAGATAATTCATAAGCTATTTGTTAAATTTTCCGAAAATCAAATCCCTTAAAATCTTCAAGCCCGAGCCAAAGCCCTGGCCAAAGTCATTATAGACTATCTTAACCGGAACTTCCACGTATTTAAGATTGGCCTTAACCGCCTGTTCAACGATTTCCGAAGCGTGGGCCATGCCGTCCTGGGTAATTTTTATTTTTTCCAAAGCCCGGCGGGAGACGGCTCTAAAGCCGTTATGAGTGTCGGATAGATTGGTGCCGAGCAAGAGATTCTGGAATTTAACGGCCGGTTTTAAAATCAGCCATTTTTTCAGCCAGGGCATTTTATGGTTTTTATTCAAAAATCTGGAACCGAAAACTATTTCGGCCTCGCCCTTAATAATCGGTTCAATCAGTTTGGGAATTTCCTCGGCCTGGTGCTGGCCGTCGGAATCAAAATGAACCACCGTCTCGGCTCCGTTTTCCAGCGCCCACCTGTCCCCCGTTTCCAAAGCCGCGCCCTGTCCGCGGTTAATCAGATGCCTTAAAACTTTAACGCCCGTGGCTTGGGCCCGTTCAAAACTTTGGTCCGTGGAACCGTCGTCAACCACCGCCACCCGGCCGAAATCTTTGACGCCGTTGATTACTTGGGCGATTGTTTCCTGTTCGTTAAAACAGGGAATGATTATGGTAAGTTGATTATTCATAAATTATTTGCCGACGGCGAAATATTTAAATCTGAACTTGGCGATTTTTTGCCGGTCAATCATGTTTTTGCCGTCAAAAATAAACGGCTGTTTCATTAGTACCCTTACTTTAGACCAGTTTAAATCGCCAAAAATGGGCCATTCCGTGGCGATAATCAGGGCCGAGGACTTCTCCAGCGCCGAATAGGGGGAATCGCAAAAAATGGCGTTTTTGCCCAAGGCGCATTTGGCGTTGACCATAGCCTCGGGGTCATAAACTTTAACTCTAGCCCCGGCTTTTTTTAAAGCCTTAACAATGTCCAAAGCGGCCGATTCCCTGATGTCATCGGTATTGTCCTTAAAAGCCAGGCCCAAAACGGTCACGGTTTTGCGGTTCAGGCTGCCCAGTTCTTTTTTGATTTTTTCAATGAAAAATTTTCTTTGTTTATTGTTAACCTCAATGACCGATTTCAATAAGCGGAAGTTATAACCGCTGCCGCCGGCCAGTTGTTTAAGCGCCCGAATATCCTTAGGGAAACAGCTGCCGCCGTAACCGATGCCGGCTTTTAAAAATTTCGGACCGATGCGGTTATCCAGGCCCATGCCTTTGGCCACTTCGTCCACGTCCGCCCCCACCCGTTCGCACAAGTTGGCGATTTCGTTGATGAAAGAAATTTTGGTGGCCAAAAAAGCGTTGGAAGCGTATTTGATCAGTTCGGCGGTCTCTCTGGCGGTGATCAGCTTGTGGGTTTTGATTTTTGAGAATAAATTCATGACCCGATAACCGATTGACTCCCTGGTCGCGCCGACCACGATTCTGTCCGGATTAAAAAAATCGTAAACCGCCCTGCCCTCCCTTAAAAATTCCGGACAAGAAACGACTTTAAAAACGCGGCCGCGGTTTTTATTTAAAATCTTTTCCAGCATTTTTCCCGTACCCACCGGTACGGTACTTTTTATCACCGTGATTTTGCCCGCTTTGGCGCAACGGTTAATATCCCGGGCCGCCTTTTTAACAAAACTTAAATCGGCGCTGCCGTCCGGTTGCGGCGGCGTGCCCACGGAGATGAAAATAAACTCGCTGGAGTTAATGACTGACCCTAGTTTATCGGTAAACTTAAGCCGGCCGGCCTTACAGTTCTTCTTTAACAGCTCTTCCAGGCCGGGCTCGTGAAAAGGAACTTCCGCCCGTTTAAGCTTGGCGATTTTTTCGGCGTCAATATCCACTCCGTAAACGATATGCCCCAACTCGGCCAGGCCAATCGCGGTAACCAGGCCGACATAGCCGGAGCCGACTACGGTAATTTTCATATCGTTTAAACGGTTAATTGCTTAAATAATTCCGACATTTTTTCGGCGATAATGTCCCAATCGTATTTTTCCCTGACTAAATTCAAGGCAGTCCGCTTGATTGACTCCCGTTCTTTATCGGGCAAAGACGCCAATCTTTTAACGGCTGAAGCGATGCTGGCCGGGTT
>DATDUR010000095.1:0-2392 GCA_035290305.1 Patescibacteria group bacterium | reverse complement strand
CGCTCCCTGTTCCTTGAATTTGCCTTTGCCTTTATCAACGCCCTGGGAAATGTCCGGCGATTGCTCGTTAATTGCCACGATGACCCCGCAATCCTCGGCGGAAAATCCGTTATAAGAATTGTTATAGCCGATTTCTTTAATGGTTTTTCTGGCAATATTGGCAATATCAACGTAGCCCTTGGTCCTGATTTCACCGGCCACGACCACTAAACCGGTGGTTGCCAGACATTCAATGCCGGCGTGGCTTTCCGGGTCCTGCCTGATTAATTCGTCCAAAATGGCGTCGGAAATCTGGTCGCAGATTTTGTCGGGATGGCCTTCCGTTACCGATTCGGAGGTAAAAATGTATTTATTCATTTTTTATTTTTAAATATTAATTTATGGGTCTTGCCCAGAAGATTTCAGTCCTTGAGGGCAAATTTAGTTAGTAATTTGTAAATATCCTGATCCCTGTGGTTGAATCTGAATTCCGCTTCTTTCAAGTAAAGGTAGAATTTAGCCCTAGGTATGCCGTTATGCTTTCTCATCTTGCGCTTGACGTAGGACCAGAATGATTCAATGCCATTAATGTGGTTATGGCTACTGACGAACTGCTTACTATGGTTAATCCGATGGTGTTTGTAGCCAGAGTAGACCAGACTGTCATAACTGCGCCATTTATCAGTATAGATATTGCTCTTTGACTTTTGAATTAACTTAGCAATTACGGGCATAATCGAGGTCCTGGAAGCATCGGTAATGACTTGGGTGTAGACCAGTCCTTTGCGCTTCAGTAGGCCAATGACCGGTATCTTCTTTTCCAGGCTACGGCCCCGCTTGTCACCGAAGTGCTTAGAACCGAAATACGACTCATCAATCTCAATCTTGCCACTTAGTTTAATGTTCTGGCTTTCCTGATATCCAGCTATTTTAACCCTGAACCTGTTGTAGTAGTAATCTACGGTCTTACGATTCAATTCTAATTGCTTGGCTGTTTGGACAGCCGTTAATTCAAGACAAAAACTATGCAAAATCTTTTTAATCTTAAATGTACTTAATTTACTATATTTCATAGGCCTTCCCAGCAATTATATCATTTTTTGCTGGGCAAGACCCATAATCAAATATGAAAACATATAACATAGAAACAACCAATTTGGAGGGTAAGGAAGTCTGCCTGGCCGGCTGGGTTCATTCAGTCAGAAAAATGGGCAAGATTGTTTTTGTTGACTTGCGCGACAGTACGGCCGTTGTCCAGGCGGTTTTAGTGCCCCAGGAATTAGACGTTGTTTCGCAGGTAGCCATGAAAAACATCAAGCCGGAATCAGTTCTGGAAATTCAAGGTTTGGTTCAAAAACGCGGAGCCAAGCAGATTAACAATGATTTGCCGACCGGCACGGTGGAAGTGCTGGCCAAAAAAGTCTTAATTTTATCCGAAGCGGAAACGCCGCCGTTTGAAATTGACAACGAGGAACGCCAGGCCAACGAAGAATTGCGGCTCAAGTATCGTTATCTGGATTTGCGACATCAGCGAATGGCCAGAAACATTAAAAAGCGCCATCAGACGGTTAATTTTTTAAGGAATTATTTGTCCGATAGGGGTTTTACCGAGGTGGCCACGCCGATTCTGACCAAATCTTCACCCGAAGGCGCCCGCGATTATCTGGTGCCGTCCAGAATCCATAAAGGAAAATTTTTCGCCCTGCCTCAGGCGCCGCAACAGTATAAACAGCTGTTAATGGTGGCCGGACTGGAAAGATATTTTCAGATTGCCCCGTGCTTCCGCGATGAAGACGCCCGCTCCGACCGTTCGCCGGGCGAATTTTATCAGCTGGACATGGAAGTGAGTTTTTATTCCCAGGACGAGCTTTTAGAATTGGTGGAAAAAATGTTTACCGAGATGGTGACAACGGTTTTTTCGGAAAAAAAAATCAGTCAAAAACCCTGGCCCAGAATCAGTTATCAGACAGCCATGGAAAAATATGGAACGGATAAGCCGGATTTAAGGAAAAATAAAGACGATAAAGATGAACTGGCTTTTTGCTGGATAGTTGATTTTCCCTTGTTTGAAGACCAGGAGAGAACCGATGAAAAATTTGTCGGCGCCAAAGGCAGATGGGCGCCGATGCACAATATGTTTACCCGTCCCAAAGAGGAGGATTTGACTTTATTAGACAAGGAGCCGGGCAAGGTAAAATCATATCAGCATGATTTGGTTTTAAACGGCTTTGAAGTCGGGGGCGGCGCTTTAAGAATTTACGATCCGAAAATTCAGGAAAAAGTTTTTGATTTAATCGGTTTTGGCAAAAAACAGAAAGACTATTTTAAGCATCTGCTGGAAGCTTTTAAATACGGCGTGCCGCCTCACGGCGGCATTGCTCCGGGCATTGACCGCCTGCTGGCCGTTATCTTG
>DATDUR010000094.1:0-4722 GCA_035290305.1 Patescibacteria group bacterium | reverse complement strand
TTTGATTTTGACGAACCATGAATTTTCACCTGCGGATGATGTACGTTTGATTTTGACGAACCATGAATTTTCACCTGCGGATGATGTACGTTTGATTTTGACGAACCATGAATTTTCACCTGCGGATTCATCACCCGACCTGGCAGACGAACTATGAGCAACAGAACCTTTATGGTTCTGTTGCTTTATGGCCTCAACCTGTTTATCATTCTGGGAAACGGTATGGTCTCCCTGACGTGCTTGGTGCCGCACAGCCAGCCGACCAGCCTTTCCAGACCGACTCCGAAACCGCTATGAGGCACGGAACCGTATTTTCTCAAATCCAGATACCATTGAAAATCTTTCAGCGGCAGTTTGTCTTCCTTAATCCTTTTTAACAAAGTTTCGTAATCGTCTTCTCTCTGGCTGCCGCCGATGATTTCGCCAAAACCTTCGGTGGCGATTAAATCATCACACAAAGCCAATTTACCTGATTTATCGCGCTTCATGTAAAAAGCTTTTATCTCGGCCGGCCACTTTTCCACAAAAACCGGCAGCGCCGAACCTTTGGTCAGCAGAGTTTCGTCATCGCCGCCCAAATCTTCCTTCTCTTTAATGTCCGAACCCAAGGCCTGGAGTTTTTTAATTGCCTCGGCGTGAGTCATTCTGGCAAACGGCGGTTTGATTTTCTTTAACGGTTCAAGGTCTCTTTCCAAAATTGCCAACTCCTTTTGATTGATGGCTAAAATTTTTTGAACGATAAAGCTGATCAGTTCTTCCTGAATTTTCAGGTTTTCTTCGTGCTCCACGAAAGCGGCTTCGGCGTCCATCATCCAAAATTCCGTCAGATGCCGGCGGGTCTTGGATTTTTCCGCCCGAAAGACCGGCCCGAAGTCAAAAACCTTGCCGTGGGAAAAAATCGCCGCTTCAATGTACAACTGGCCCGACTGCGCCAAATAACCCTTGCCCAAATCAAAATAATCCATCTCAAACAGCGTGGTCGTGCCTTCACAGGCATTGGGCGTTAAAATCGGCGAGTCAATCTTAATGTAGCCTTCTTTATTCAAAAATTCGTAAATGGCGTTGATGATGGCGTTCCTGACCCGCTGAATGGCCCACTGCTTGGGCGAACGCAACCAGAGATGACGGTTATCCAATAAAAAATCCGGACCGTGCTCTTTATTGGCAATGGGATATTCCCCGGCCAGCTGGACGATTTCCAAACCGGAGACCTGAAGTTCGTACTCGTCCTTTTTGGGATGCTTGCTGATTGCTCCAGTTAGCTCAACCGATGATTCTTGAGTTATTTTTTCGCCTTCGTCCCATGTTTTTCCTTCCACGTCTTTCTTATTTACAATCGCCTGGATAAATCCGGAACCGTCCCTGACCTCCAAAAAATAAAGGCTTCCGGATGAACGGAAGTTGTAAACCCAGCCTCTGATTTTAACCTTTTCACCCTCAAATTCAGAAGCTTTATCAATGGTAATTGTTTTCATAAATCCTTATTATTATAGTATTTTTCCAGATTTTAGTAAACCCCAACTAAGGACGCTTTAGCCGGGATTTTTTATTTAAAACTTTTTATTTCCTGTTCAGTAAGTTTTCTCCATTTGCCGACCGCCAGAGAACCTAAACCTATTTTTCCTATGCCAACCCGTTTCAACCTTTTAACTTCAAGCCCCACCGCCTCGCCCATTCTTCTGATTTGCCTGTTCAATCCCTGATGGATGGTAAGACGGATGACTTGCGACGACTGACGGTCTATTTTATCGGCTTTGGCCAATCCTTCCCTTAATCTAATCCCCTGTTTTAATTTACTGATTTGCGAATCGGTTATGGCTTTAGCCGCTTCCACTTCGTATTCCTTTTGATGGCCATAGCGGGGATGACTGACGCGGTTGGCGAATTCTCCGTCGTTGGTCAGAAAAATCAAGCCCGAAGATAAAACGTCCAGCCGGCCGACCGGAAAAATCCTTTCCTTGAGATTTATTTCATCAATGATGTTGTCCTTTTTGCTTTGGTCCGCGGTGCAGATAACCCCCACGGGCTTATGATAGGCAAGATAAATCTTTTGGTCTTTTATTTTTTTTATTTTTTGGCCCTTAACGCCAACTTCATCATTTTCCTCAACCCGGCTGCCCAGTTCGGCCTTAACGCCGTTAATAAAAACCTGCCCGGCCTTGATTAACTCATCGGCCCGGCGTCTGGAACAATAACCCGCTTCCGCCAGATATTTGTTGATTCTTTGCTTCATTCAATTATTTTATCAAAAATATAATCCGGATAATAATTGCGGGCGTTCCAGAACAGCCAGCCGGCGGTGGTGGTGGCGTTTTCAATAACCGAGGCCTGCTCGTTTATTCTGGCCGGGCCGTAAGCGGCTCCCAAACTGAAAGCCTGCAGCCAAGGCCGGAATTTATCGGGCTCGGCCGCCAGATAAGGCTCAATCCGCTTTAAGCCGTAGCTTAAAACCCGGCCGGGATACTCCGCCGGATTGGGTATGCCCAGATAATTATCGGCGTAATGGGAAGCGTACATCATCGGACAAACGTAATCAAAATTTTCCCAGGCATCGGTAAACCTCTGGCCGATGCCCAAATCGTAATCACCTCCGGCGTAATCCACGGCCAGGCCGAATAAATCCACCGAGCTTTTTATCTCCGCCTGTCTTAAGTCCGAAGTCAGATAACTGAAAAAATCTTTTAAAACTTCCGCTTTGGTTTTGCCTGCCGGCAAATTATAATCCAGACTGCTCAACGAGCCGTCGCTGGGATAGCGGATATAATCAAAATTAATCTCGTCAAAACCCAGGGCGGCCGCCTCGCGGGCAATGGCCAGATTATAATCCCAAACCTCTGTTTTGGAAGGATCCAACCAGTACAAACCCTGATAATTCCGCCACAACCCGCCGCTTTTGTTTTTAAAAGCCAACTCCGGGCGGGCTTGCGCCAGCAGAGCATCCTGAAAAACCACCTGCCTGGCAATCAGATAAATTCCCAACTCATGAAATTTTCTAATCAACTCCGGCAAATCTTTCATCACCGGCCTGATGGCGCCTGTTTCCTTTAACTCGGACAGCTGGCTTTGATACAAAACATGGCCGGAAGAATCCTTAATGTCTATAACCAAAGCGTTAATCCGGCCGTTGGGCAGGCTCTCCAGCAAAGCGGCCCGGTATTTGGCACTGGCAAACGAACTGGCGGTTAAATAAAGGCCTTTGACAAATTCGGGCGTGGGCAAATGTTTAACCACTTCGGGCTCCTCCGCTTCAGCTGCGGCCTCTGAAAAAGCTTCGGCCGGTTCGGCTTTATCAATTGCCAAATTTGAACCGTGAGGCACGTTAATTAAAATAAAAGCCGACAACAGCAGGAAAATAAAAATTGAGAGCAGGATAGGCGTTTTGATTTTGGGAGAAAAATTGTCCACAGCAGTTATTATAAACGATTTCCGGATAAATCAAAAACCCCCGCCCTGTCGAATGACGGGGCAGGGGGTTAAATTAAAATATTTCTCTCTTAAACTTGATAATTCCGCACGGTTATCACCTAGGGACTCCAAAGGGTTAAAGCCTCTTTTAGTAAAAGGCGGGGTCCCCACGAGCAGGCGACCCGTAGGGAGCGGGTCGTGGGGTGGTTTTAAGGTTGCAAAGCTGTTGAACTCTCGCCTTCCACCTGGATTTCCACCTCTTTAATCTCCAGCTCGGAAACTTCATTTAAGGCCATTAAAGTTTTTTCTATCTGGCTGCGGCGCATCTGCATCAGACAACTGCCGCCGCCTTCGTTAAGATAGTCGTTAAAATTAACAATGGCGCGGTTGTCTTCATAACCGAAAGACAACAGCCGGGTATTGATCGGGATGGCCGTTAAAAAATTTTCCGCGGCTAAATCTTCCGGAATTGAAAGTTGAATTAATAAATTGACGGCCGCGGGAATCAATCCCAAATCCTCTTCCGGCCGATTGACGGTGGCCGTCTTAAAAACGGCCGCTTCGCAATTATTGTCGTCCACCGAGGCGCTGTCAAAATAAATTTTTAAGCTTACCTGGGCGTTCTTGGCCTCCGTAAATTTAACAAAGGAAAAATTGCCCAAAAATTCGTAAAAAGAGGCGGAGCCGGGATTATCCGTTTCTATCAAAATCAGATACGGGTCGTTGGTTATCAAGACGGCTTCAAACCTTTGGCCGTTGTCCGCTTTGGTGCCGGAAATTTTTTCCGAGAGATGAGCGAAAACTTCGGTCTGGCCGCGGCTTTCCACGTTGTAAGCGGCCAGTAATTTATCCTGGTCGGCAAGTTTAACGACTAAAACTTTGATTTGTTCTCCGGCCGGGCTGAAAACCACCTGATTGGCAAAATCGCCGAACTCGCCGGTGGAGGCTTCCTGATAATTCCAGCTTTTTGGATATTTGACCTTAAAGGAAAAACCTTCCAAATTCAGGCTTTCATAAACAACCTCAACATCCGCCGCCGGCTGATTGTCAGACTGCTTATCAACCTTATTGAAAAAACAACCGCCTAAGATTAGCGGAATAACAACCAGTAAAGTTATCAGTTTTTTTGACATAATTTTATAACTATCTCTTAATGTTTAAATGCCCGGATGCCGGTAAAAACCATGCTGATGCCGGCTTCGTCGGCCGCCTGAATCACCTCTTCGTCTTTGATGGAACCGCCGGGCTGTATAATGGATTTTATCGCGAAACCCGCCAGCTTGTCAACGCTGTCTCTAAAGGGGAAAAAACCGTCGG
>DATDUR010000093.1:0-28526 GCA_035290305.1 Patescibacteria group bacterium | reverse complement strand
TAGCGCAGGATTATAGCGGGGGCAAGCCAATCGGTTATTGGAAGCTGGATGAAGGCGAGGGCGGCACGATTTACGACTGGTCCGGCAATGACCATCACGGCAGTTTAAGCTTAAACGGTTCGCCGGCCACTTCCACCGCCTGGCAGTCTGCCGCCGGTTGTAAATTAAACCGTTGTCTGGATTTTGACGGCGCCGATGATTACGCGGACATCGGCAGTACCGGTCTTCCGGTTTACTCAATTAGCCTGTGGTTTAAGGCGGATGACATCACCGCCCATACGGATTACCTGATTGATTTAAACGGCACGGATTATATTACCGTGGTCAACGGCACGGTGACGGTCAACGGCTTTGCCGGCGCCAGCACGAGCGTTTACGTTAACGGCCTTAAAAATGGCGTCATGGCCAATACCGCCGATTGGCATCATCTGGCGATTACTTCTAATACCGGCCAAACCGCCAGCGACCTGGAGATTGCCAGATTGGACAATAGTTATGCCGACGGCACCATTGATGAGGTTAAAATATTCAATTATACTTTAAGCCCGGTACAGATCAGAAACGAGTATAATCTGGGTTTCGGGACGTATTTTAAATAAGTCAATAAGCAAGGAGTAGAGAATTTTTATTCTCTGCTCCCTGCTCTCTGCCTTGACCAAAGGTCGATCATAATGTAAAATAATCTAATATAAGGCACAATCTAATAAAAAATAATTAATCTTAATTAATCAAAATTCTATGTCAGACATTAAAAGGGCTGGCCAATTCAAGGCTCAAGCGGAGTCCGAAGAGCCGATGATGGCCCAAGCGCCGGCCAGGGAAAAAAACGGCTGGATTACGAAATTAGTGGTGATTGTTTTAATTATCGTGGTTATTCTAGTCGGACTTTACCTGGTTTCCAGGTACACCAGCTGGAATGTTTTAAACGTCAATAGAGGCGTTTCCTCATCGGGTTGGCAAGCCGTCTTTTTGTCCAACGGCCAGGTTTATTTCGGCAAGATTGCCAAAAAGAATTCCGAGACGGTGGTCTTGAGGGAAGTTTATTACCTGCAGGTTACCCAACAGCTTCAGCCGACCCCGGAAGACCAGTCGCCCCAGCAGAATCTTTCTCTGGTCAAACTCGGCAACGAACTGCACGGCCCCAGGGATGAAATGAGAATCAACCGCGACCACGTCATTTTTACCGAAGACCTTAAGTCGGATTCCAGAGTGGTGGACGCCATTATCAGATATCTGGAAGAACAATAACACGGATTACGCGGATAATTAAAAGCCTGTGTTTAAACAACATAGGCTTTTTTGTTTTTCGTCATTCTGGAGCAAACCCCGAGCTTGCGAGGGAAAAGAAGGGGCCTTTCGGCAAGCTCAAGGTGCCACTTTTTATTTTTTAAAGTAAGAAGTAAAAAGTGGTACTTTACACTTTACACTTTTTAAGGTATAATGTATATTGGTAGGGAAGTATGTGGATAAATCAAAAAACACTTAAATTTCCCTGCCCCAAGGACGGAGCCATAATTTGCGGCCTTAGCCAAGCGGGGCATCCAAGGCCATTATTGGTTGCGTTTAAATTAACCACCCTGAACCACTCGCTATTGCTCGGGTTTTGGGGTCGAAAACAAAAATGAAAAATAAGCTTTTTAAAATCGGTCAACTGGCCAGACTGGTCGGGGTGTTGCCGTCCACCATCAATTTTTATACCAACGAAGGTTTGCTTAAGGCGGCCGGCCGCTCACGGGGCGGTTATCGTTTGTATGAACGTGATTACGCCGTCGGCAGAATCAAGAAAATTCAAAAACTTCAGCAGGCCAAAAGGTTAACCATTCAGGAAATTAAAAAGAACTTAGGTTAAGAATTGCCAATCTTTAGTGGAAAGAAAGTTTTTAAATAACCCAATAACATGATTAACAGGAGAGTGAAAAAAATTTATCGCGCCAAACTGGATGACGGTCGGTCAAAAATCGTGGGTTGGCCCAGGTTTTATCACGCTCCCCAGAGACGGACGTTATGGCAGTCCATCAGAGCCATGTTATTTTAAAAAGGACGCGAAATTTGGCGTCTTTTTTGTTCTTTAAAAGTCGTATTTCGACTATCCGCAAAAGAACTCCAGCCATATTTGGAGTTCTTTTGTTAGCGAGGGATTTACTCGCCGAACAATCAACCAACCAAAAGGCAGGCGAGGAATTTATCCTCGTCCCTTTCAGGTTGATTTTTTCAGGACTTTTCAGTAAAATAAACCAAGACACCATTTTTAAAAAATCAGAAAAATTATGTTTAATTTTCCGGAAATAGAAGAGCGGATTCTTAAATTTTGGAACGAAAAAGACATTTTTAACAAAACCCTGGCTAAGAAGGCGCCCAAGGGCGATTTTGTTTTTTACGAAGGCCCGCCCACGGCCAACGGCAAGCCCGGCCTCCATCACGTTTTGGCCAGAGCCTTTAAGGATTTAATTCCCAGATTTAAAACCATGCAGGGTTATCTGGTGGAAAGAAAAGCCGGCTGGGACACCCACGGTCTGCCGGTGGAACTGGAAGTGGAGAAGAAGCTCAAAATTTCCGGCAAGCCGGAGATTGAGAAATACGGCATTGCCGAATTCAACGAGCAGTGCCAATTAAGCGTCTGGCAGTATAAAGAGGAATGGGAGAAGCTTACAGAAAGAATCGGTTTTTGGCTGGACCTGGAACATCCTTACGTTACTTATCACAAGGAATACGTTGAGTCTTTATGGTGGATTTTTAAAGAAGTTCACCGGCGCGGTTATTTGTATCAGGGGCATAAAGTGGTGCCCCAGTGCCCGAGATGCGGCACGGCTTTGTCTTCGCACGAAGTGGCCCAGGGCTATAAAGAAGTAACCGAGCCTTCCATTTACGTAAAATTCAAAATCAAAACCGGCAACCAATATATAAAGGTAGGCGATTACATTTTGTCCTGGACCACCACGCCCTGGACCTTGCCCGGCAACGTGGCTTTGGCAGTGGGGAAGGATATTGATTATATTTTAACAGAGGATAAAGAGAATGGGGAAAGATATATTTTATCTGAAGATAGTTATTCAAAAATTTTAAAATATTATCCTGAAGAAGAGAAACATAATTATAATCCGATTAAAATTAAAGGTAAGGATTTGCTCGGAGTAGAGTATGAGCCGTTGTTTCCCGGCGCCATCCCTTCGGATGTTGAAAATTATCAAAACGTTTTTAAGGTTTATCCGGCCGATTTTGTCACTATAGGGGACGGCACTGGCATCGTTCATACGGCCGTCATGTACGGCGAAGACGATTATCAGCTTGGCGGCCAAGTCGGTTTGCCAAAGTTTCATACGGTTGATGAAAACGGCAATTTTAATTCCTCGGTCAAAAAATGGGCCGGTCAATTCGTCAAAAACAAAGAAGTGGAAGCCGGCATCGTTGATGATTTAAAAGATCGGGGATTATTTTTTAAGCAGGTTGATTACACTCACGATTATCCCTTCTGCTGGCGATGCGACACGCCGCTTCTGTATTACGCCAAGGATTCCTGGTTTTTCGCCGTGTCCAAACTGCAGAAAGATTTAATCAAAGAAAATCAAAAAATCAACTGGGTGCCGGAGCACATCAAAGCAGGCCGGTTCGGCGAATGGCTGGCAACTGTTAAAGACTGGGCGATTTCCCGCGAACGCTATTGGGGCACGCCCTTGCCGATCTGGCAGTGTGAAAAATGCGAAGAGATAAAAGTCATCGGCAGTTTTGCCGAGCTTCATCAGGAAACCGGATGCCCTTTGATTATTCAGGACGATTTTAATCCGCACCGGCCGTACATTGATGAATATAAATTGAAGTGCAAGTGTGGCGCAGATATGTGGCGGGTGCCGGAAGTGGCGGACTGCTGGTTTGATTCCGGCAGCATGCCTTTAGCCCAATACCATTATCCTTTTGAAAACAAGAAAAAAGTTGACGCCAAAAATTATTATCCGGCCGATTTTATCGCTGAAGCCATTGACCAGACGCGCGGCTGGTTTTACACCCTGCTGGCGGTCGGCGTGCTGTTGGGCAAGGGCGCCCCTTATAAAAACGTTATCTGTTTGGGCCACCTCAACGATGCTCATGGCAAAAAAATGTCCAAATCCAAAGGCAACATGGTTGATCCCTGGGAAGTGATTAATAAGTGGGGGGCCGATGCCTTGCGTTTTCATCTTTACACGGTTAATGCCCCCGGTGAAGCCAAAAATTTTGACATTAAAAACGTGGCCACGGTAGTCAAAAAGAATTTTATGATTCTGTTTAATGTTTTGAGCTTTTATCAGACTTATCAGCAAGCCAGCGGTAAAGAGGAAAAAGTAAAAAGTAATAACGTGTTGGACGGGTGGATTTTGGCCAGATTAAGCCAGCTGATTAAGACGGTCACCGGCAATCTGGAAGAGTACAACGTTTTTACGGCCGGCCGGGCTTTAACCGAATTTATTGACGATTTATCAACCTGGTATTTAAGAAGAAGCCGCGACAGATTTAAAGGCGAAGACGAGGCCGATAAGCATCAGGCGATTTTAACGCTGGGACATTGCCTGCTGACCCTGGCTAAACTGCTGGCGCCGTTTACCCCGTTGGTGGCCGAAGAATTGTATCAGAAACTCGGCGGCCACAAGGAATCGGTCCATCTGGAAGACTGGCCAACGGCGGGCAAGGTTGACGATAAAATTTTACGGCAGATGGTTGAGGTCAGAAAAATCGTGGAAGGCGCTCTGGCGGCCAGGGACGAGGCCGGCATCAAAGTCCGTCAGCCGCTTTCAAAATTGGAGATTCCGGAATATAAATTGTCGGACGAACTGCTTCAGCTGGTAAAAGACGAAGTCAACATTAAGGAAGTGGAGGTTAATAAAAAACTGGCCGCCGGCCAGGTGAGATTGGACAGCAGTTTAACTGATGAACTAAAAGAGGAAGGCCTGTTCAGGGAACTGGTCCGAACCGTCAATCAGTTGAGAAAAGAAGCCGGACTTACCATTAATGAGCAGGTCGTCATAGATTATCAGACTGATTCCGAAGCGGTTGAGCGGGCCGTCGGCAAATTCAGGGCAGAGCTGTTGAAAAATACCATCAGCCGGGAGCTGGCCAGACAAAAATCCGGCGATTATTTAATTGAGAAAGAAGCCGAGGTTAACGGAGAAAAGGTTTGGCTGGGTTTGAAAAAACGAGGATAAATTCCTCGGTTTAACAATTAAGCCACAAAGTTATGCCTTGCATGACTTTATGGCAAGAAAAGCGATTTTATGCCTCAAAAAAGGCTATATGTTGACGGTGCGATATATTTTGCGACCACCCGCACGTTTAATCATCAAAAACTATTCAGTCAAGAAGTATATGGTTTTGTTTTTTTGGAAGTTTTGGATTTTTGCCGGAGAAAATTGAAGTTTGAATTATTCGCCTTTGCCGTGATGCCGGACCATGTTCATTTGTTGATTCGGCCAACTGATGAATATAGTATTTCCGATATAATTCATAGGATTAAAGGTATTTTTGCGTATAGGTATGTAAAACAACAGAACCATAAAGGTTCTGTTGCCAGGTCGGGTGAGAGTAAAAGTTTGATTGATAAATTGGAGGGCGAACCTTCATGGTTCGCCGATATCAGTCAGCCGCCATCCGCAGGCAAGCATTCATGGTTCGCCGATATCAGTCAGCCGCCATCCGTAGGCAATCATTCATGGTTCGCCGATATCAGACCGGCACCACCCGCAGGCGAACCTTCATGGTTCGCCGATAAGCGCAAACGTATCAGAATCAATCCCGTCTGGCAAAAATCCTTTTACGAGAGAATTATCCGTTCAGATAGACAATTATTCAACACCCTGGAATACATTGACCATAACGCCGTCAAACATCAACTGACGGACGACCCGCTGAAATATCCTTTTACCTCGATTCATAATCATTATCAGACGGGTCGAGAAATTATAACAATTGATTATTTGGATTAATGTCCTCATTTAAAACAGAAGCGAT
This sequence comes from Patescibacteria group bacterium, assembly GCA_035290305.1. Classification (GTDB taxonomy): domain Bacteria; phylum Patescibacteriota; class Patescibacteriia; order UBA1558; family UBA10009; genus DATDUR01. The sequence continues at coordinate 22,553 of DATDUR010000093.1, read as the reverse complement.
TGTTTTGCACAAACGGCCGTTGTGGGAAGCCGACCGTTTATACGTTTTATATACGCCGGGTTTCGGTAAAGTTGAGGCGCAGGTAAAATCGGCGGTTAAAACCAGCAGCAAGCTGGCCGGCAGCCTGGAACCCGTCAGCCTGGTTGAAGTTATGGTGGTAAGGGGCAAGGCCAGAGAAACCATTGCCGGCGTCGGACTGAAAAAAAGATTTAATTTTGAGCAGGAGGAAATTTTGGCGCAGGTTAATTTAATCCGGGAATTGTTTTTAAAGCTTATCAAGCCGGAGGCCGGCGAACCCGAGCTTTACCGTAAATTGCTCAATTACCTTAATTTTTTGGAAGGCGACAGTTCCATTTTTATCAAACGGTTTTCCAGCCAGCGTTTTGTCTGGCAGATGATGCGGCTTCTTGGACACGCCTCCATTGAGCTGGGGGAGAACAACGAGCTGCTCAAAGCCTGTTTGAGCGAGCGGCCGGCTTCTTTACAAGTAAGCCATAATTTGCTACAAGAATTAGAGCAGCTTACTAAAAAATACCTTATTAATATTTTGGAAAGCGACCTAAACAGTTTGTCTTATGTCTAAAATCAACAGTCCTAAAAGCCGGGTGGTGGATTTAAGAAGCAGCGGTTTTAAAATTACCGTCAATAAAAAACCGGCGGCCGGAGTAAGCCGGTTTTCCAGGCCTCAAGCCAAAAAAGCGTCCTCGGCCAAAGGGCGGCGCCAGGGTTCGGGCCTGCTGGCTTTTTTGATTGTTTTGCTGGTTTTATTGGTGGTTGCGGCTTTGGCCGGCTTTTTTATTTTCGGACAGCGTTCGGTTTCGCGTTCAATGAAATTGTCCATGATTTCTCCCAATTCTCTGGACTCGGGCGAAGAGCTTACTTTGGAAATCAATTACGAAAATCTGGACAAGGCCTCTTTGGAATACGTTGAACTGGTGATTCAGTATCCCGAAGGCTTTTATTATAATGAAAGTAATTTTGAACCTAATAATCAGGAGCAGAATATCTGGCAGCTGCCGCCTCTGGCCGCGGGTCAAAGCGGCCAGGTGACGGTTAAAGGCCAGCTGTTCGGCGAGGTAAAATCGGAAAAAGAGTTTAACGCGGTCATGAGCTATCAGCCGGTCAATTTCCATTCCGATTTTCAGGAAACGGTAAGGCAGTCCGTTAAAATCACGGACGCGCTTATCAACGTAAGCCTGGCGGCGCCGGAAGAAGTGGCGGACGGCACGCCGGTGGAATTTAAAATTGATTATCAGAATAACCTGGAAATTCCGGTTGAGGATTTGTATTTTGCTTTTGAATTCGGCGAAGGCTTTAAACTCTTGGAAGCCACGCCCAGCACCACTTTGGCCAGCTGGTTAATGAAGAAAGTTGAGCCGGGCCTGGCCGGACAGATTGTTTTAAAGGGCGAACTGGATAGTACCAAGGCCAATCCTTTTCCCTGGCATTTCAAGGTTTGGCAAATCCGCGGCCAGGGTGAAGAAGCCCAGGAGCGGGTAATTTTTGAACGTTCGGCTGAAACGAAAATCATCGCGCCGGTTTTGGAAATCGCCGTGGAGGCCAACAACAGTAAGCAGAGCATCAACTGGGGCGAGGCGGCCGATTTTAAGATTAAGTATAAAAACAGCGGCCAGTTGGACGTCAAACAGGCGGTTTTAAGGCTCAACTTTGGCGGTTTGGTTGACTGGAGCCGGTATGATAATTCCACCGGCGCCACCCGCGACAAAAACGATTTAATCTGGCTGTCTAAGAGCGGCGAGGCCAGCAAGTTCTTGGCCGGCATTCCGGCCGGCGCCGAGGGCGAATTGGTCATTACCGTTCCCATCATTGACGAGCCGGAAGATATCGGACAGCTGTCGCCGGCAGATTTGGTCTTTAAAGCCCGGGCTTTCATGCAAATCAGATTTAACGAACGGGACAAGGAATTCAGCTCGGCAGTGTTGGAACTGCCGGTGACCAGCGAGCCCCGGCTTAAAACCGAAGTTAGGTATTATCTGGACCAGGCCACCCAGGTGGGCAGCGGCCCGATACCGCCGGCCATCGGCCAGCAAACCATTTACCGGATATATTGGAAAGTTTTTTCTGGTTCCAACGGTTTAACTGACGTCAAAATAAAAACCTCCTTGCCGTCTTACGTTAGCTGGCAGGGCGCTATTGACGAAGCGACTTTGGGCAGCCCTTTGTCTTTTGATGAATTAACCCGGGAAGTTATCTGGACGATTAACGAGGTTTCGCCCAACACCCAGCTGTTGGCCAGTTTTGACGTGGCCGTGACTCCGACCGAGTCGCAAATCAACCAGCTTTTAATTTTAAATAACCCGACTTCTTTTAACGCCAAAGAAAAGGGCGGCAGTAATCTGGTCTCCAAAACCGCCGATTTATTAACCTCGGATTTATTGGGCGACCCCAAGGTTCAGGGGCAAGGCCGGGTGAAGCTGGAGTAAAGTGAAATGACTTTTAACCTAACCGGGAAAAGTAAAAAAAGTTTGGCCAGAACGGGGGTTCTTAAAACCGGGCACGGTTTGATCAGGACGCCTTTTTTTATGCCCATTGCCACCAGGTCTTCGGTTAAAACCTTAACGGCCGCGGAAATAAAAAAGTTGGGCGGCCAGATTGTTTTGTCCAATACTTATCATCTTTATCTTCGTCCGGGTTTGGCAGTAATTAACCAGGCCGGCGGTTTGCATAAATTCATGGCCTGGTCCGGCCCGCTCTTAACGGATTCCGGCGGCTTTCAGGTCTTTTCTTTAAAAGATAAAAACGCCGGTCAAAAGAGTTTGGTTAAGGTAAGCGGGCGGGGAGTGGAATTTAAATCGGTTTACGACGGCTCCAAACATCTGTTTACTCCCAAAAAAGTTTTGGAAATCCAGCAGGTTATCGGTTCGGACATCCGGATGGTTTTGGACGTTTGTTCGCCGGCCAAATGTTCAAAAGTCCTGGCGGAACATGATTTGGAAATTACCCTAAAATGGGCCAAGGCGAGTTCAAAATATAAAGCTACCGGTAATTTTTTGCTTTTCGGCATAGTCCAGGGCGCTTTGTATCAAGATTTGCGGTTAAAGTCAGTGGAAAAGTTATGTCGGATGAATTTCGACGGCTATGCCATCGGCGGTTTGGCGGTCGGCGAGTCGCCTAAGGAAATGTATCAGGTTTTGGATTACACCGTGCCGGCTTTGCCCAAAGACAAACCCCGTTATTTGATGGGCGTCGGTTATCCCGAACAAATCGTGGCAGCGGTTAAGCGCGGTATTGATATGTTTGACTGCGTCATTCCCACCAGAGAGGCCAGACACGGCCGATTATACGTTAGAAATTCGAAACTCGAAATTCAAAACTTAAAATTTTACAAGACCGTTAACATCAAGTCGGAAAAATTTAAAAAAGATAATTCGGCCATTAACGCCGTCTCAAAATTTTTGGAATTAAGGAATTATTCAAAAGCTTATTTGAGGCATTTATTTTCGGTTGGCGAGCCGCTGGCTTTGCGTCTGGCCACTTTAAATAATTTGGAATTTTATTTAGACTTAATGCGGGAGATTAGAACGGCGATTAAAGACGGGAAGTTGTGATGGTTAAAATAGATTAATTGAAAGGTGTAAACATAAAGCAACAGAACCATAAAGGTTCTGTTGCCAGGTCGGGTGAGAGCAGAAGTTTGATTGATAAATTGGAGGGCGAACCATGAAGGTTCTCCGAAATCAGACCAACACCACCCGCATGGTTCTCCGAAATCAGACCAACACCACCCGCATGGTTCGCCGAAATCAGACCAACACCACCCGCAGGCGAACCTTCATGGTTCGCCGATATCAGTTAGCCGCCATCCGCATGGTTCTCCGAAATCAGACCAACACCATCCGCATGGTTCGCCGATATCACAGCCGCCATCCGCATGGTTCGCCTATTTGCCAAATCATGGTAAACCCAGCACCACTTTTTATTATCAAAATGCTAATACAATCCTAAATATAGTTGCTAAAAAAAGTGGTGCGGGGTAAAATTAACGCATGAAGCATGGTAATTTTGTTTTGACGACAATCAAATATCTGTTTTTAGGACTGGTTAAACACGTTGTTTTTTGGCCGCTGTGGTGGTACACCGGCGGTTTTTTGTTGGTTTTAAAGGGCGCGGGCCGTAAGATTGCCACGGCCTGGAAGGGACTGGCTTTGGACGTCTGGCTGAAGAATATTTTCCGGCCGATGTACGGCCAGTACGACGCGGCTAGCCGGATTATCAGTTTTTTAATCAGGCTGATTCAGATTATCGTCCGGCTGGCGGCCATGGCGGCCGTGACCGTGCTGATTTTAATCTGGCCGGTGGTTTATCTGCTGTGGCCGGCCGGAGTTATTTTTTATTTATTTAACTATGGCGGAATTTAAACAACAAATCCAAGAATACTTGGAGCTGGAAGGCCGCCAGCTGTTTTGGGGCAGAAAATTTTCCAGAAGCGAGATATTTTTCAGGACTGTCGGCAGGTGGATTAAAGCCCTGGCCAGAATTACGGCCATTGTTCTGGGCCTGGCCGGAGTTTTATCCCTGTTTAACCATCTTTGGCTGGTTCATCAGAGCGGCTCTTCGTTTTTGGAAGCGGAAGTCTGGCGGGGCAGGTATCTTGATTATTTTATCTGGTCGCTTTTGGTTGACACTTATATTTTTTACAGCTTCGGACTGGACAAGGGCAAAGTCGCGCGGGTCGTCAAAAAGAGTTATGGGCCGGCGGAACCGACAAAGCCAAAAGGCAGAATCAGGCGGATTGACATCTCCGACAGTTTTACGGCCGAGGCTTTAAAAACAATTGACAACGCTTACCTTAAAGCGGTCAGTCAAAATAAAGTTTTGAATCATTTTTATCTGTTCGCGGAAATTTTAAAGACCAGGTCAGCGGCGGTGATTTTCGGCCGGCTGGGCGTAGCCGTCAAATCGGTCGGGGGAGTGGCTAAAAATTTATTAAGCCGGTCTTTGGACATTGTCTCTGGTCAGGAGGTGGACGAACGGCTGGCCAAGGTTTTTGCCCGGGCTTATTTTTACGCTTATCAGGATGGCCGCAAGAACGTGGAAGTTTCCGATCTGCTGCAGGCGGCGGTGGAAAGCGAGCCGGTGCTGCAGGAATTGCTGTTGGATTATAAAATCACCCCGGAGCAGGTTATCAACGTGGTTAAGTGGATTAACATCAATAAAGTTCTACTGGATAAGTACAAGCATTTCCGGGCCCAGTCCACTTACAAACCCAAAGGCACCATGGATCGGGCCATGACCGCTCTGGCCACGCCGATGCTGGACGGTTTTTCCGAAGATTTAACTTCTTTGGCCCGGGCCGGTTATTTATCGCTGTGCGTGGCCCGCGACAAAGAGCTGGAGGAAATTTTCAATATCATAGAAGGCGGCGGTTCCAGCGTGTTGCTGATTGGCCAGCACGGCGTGGGCAGTTCCAATATTATTGAGGGCCTGGCCAATTTGATGGTGGCCGAAGAAGTGCCCAAATGCTTGCGGGACAAGCGGCTGGTAAGCTTAAGCGTGCCCAGGCTGGTGGCCGGGGCCAGCCATCCCGGAGAACTGGAACAGCGTCTGCTGGTGATTATGAAAGAGGTTACCCGGGCCGGCAACGTCATTTTGCACATTGACGACGTTCATAATCTGGTCGGCGTGACTTCGGTGGGTTCGGAAAACGTGGAGCTTTCGGAAATGTTCGCCGATTTTATTACCAGCCGCAGCCTGATTACCATTGCCACCACCACGCCTCATGACTTTTCCCAGTATCTGGAAACTCATCCGTTGGGCCAGGCCATGCAGACGGTTAAGATAGACGAGCCGGACGACAACCGCGCCATTCAGATGGTGGAGTCAAAAGTCGGCTATCTGGAAGGCAAGAACGAAGTGGTTTTCGCTTATGACGCTCTGGAAAAGGCGGTTAAGTTGTCCCGTCGTTTTATTCCGGATCATTATCTGCCGACCAAGGCCATTAACGTTTTGGAAGAAGTGGGCGTTAAGGTGCGTCAAGCCAGGGGTAAAAATCAGCTGGTAACCGGCGAGGACGTGGCCGCTTTGATTTCTTCCAAAACCGCCATTCCTTTAACCGAAGTCACCCAGGACGAAACGGAAAAACTGCTGAATCTGGAAAACCGGATTCATCAGCGCATGGTCAATCAGGACGAAGCCGTTAATCTGGTGGCGGCCGCCTTGCGCCGGGCCCGGGCCGAACTGCGCGATGTAAAGCGGCCGATCGTCAACTTGCTGTTTTTGGGGCCGACCGGCGTGGGCAAGACCGAACTGGCCAAAACCGTGGCCAGCATTTACTTCGGCAGTGAAGATAACATGATTAGACTAGACATGAGCGAATACCAGCTTAAGGAAAGTTCCAACCGGCTGATTGGCGGCGGCGCCAGCGAGCAGGGAGTTTTAACCGAAGCGGTCCGGAAAAAACCTTTTGCCCTGATTTTATTTGATGAAATAGAAAAAGCCCATCCGGACATTTTAAATTTATTCCTGCAGATGATGGATGACGGCCGCCTGACCGATGCCACCGGCCGGACCGTTGATTTTTCCAACGCCATCATTATCGGCACTTCCAACGCCGGCACGCAATTTTTGCAGGACGCCATCAGGGCCGGCCGAGCTTTGGAAGAAATTAAAAACGAACTGCTGCTTAAAGAGCTGAAACAGTATTTTAAGCCGGAATTTTTAAATCGTTTTGACGGCATCGTGGTTTTTAAGCCCTTAACCCAAGAACACATTGAACAGATTACCGGCTTGATGCTGGGCAAAGTCAAAAAGCGTCTGGAGAATAAAGGCATCTTTTTGGAAGCCACCGAAGCGGCGGTTAAAGAATTGGCCCAAGCCGGCTTTGATCCGGTGTTCGGCGCCCGGCCCTTGCGCCGCGTTATTCAGGATAGAGTGGATAATTCTTTGGCCAATTATCTGCTGCGGGGCAAGCTCGGCCGGCGCGACAAAGTCATTCTGGAGGCCGGCGGAGAGTTGAGAATAGAGAAGGCGAAAAGGTTTTAAATAAATTTACAATTACCAATTAACAGTGAATTACGATAAATATTATGAAAGTGGGCATTTTAGGCGCCGGACGCTGGGGTTCAACCCTGGCCTGGGTTCAGGCCAGAGCCGGCCGGGAAGTGATTTTATGGAACCGCCGGGATAAATTCCTTAAAGAGTTGCTGAATAACCGGCAGAATAAATATTTTAAACTTCCCGGAAACGTAAAAATTACCGGCGAGCTTAAAGAAGCTTTAAGCGGCGAGGTGGTTTTTATTTCCATCCGCGCCCAGCATTTTAAGGATTTGTGTTTAAAATTAAAAAGAGAAGTTTTTCCCGGGAACAAGCTGTTTATCCTGGCCATGAAAGGTTTGGAAGAAAAAAGCGGCCGCCGGCTGTCCGAGATTTTCAACAAAAATTTTCCGGGCAACCCTCTGGCTTTTCTGGCCGGGCCGGGCCATCCGCAGGAATTGTCCAAAAATATTCCCACGGCCATGACCGTGGCCGTTCAAAAACCGGCCGACTTGGCCAAAGCCGTCCGCTATTGCCAGACCGGTTTGATAAAAATTTTTCCCAGTAGCGATTTTATCGGCGTGGAAACCGGCGCGGCTTTAAAGAATATCATGGGCTTGGCCGGCGGCATCATGGCCGGCCTGAATAAACCGTCTTTTAAAAGTTATTTGCTTACCCGCGGACCGTTGGAAGTCGGACGGCTGATTAAAGCCTTGGGCGGCCGGCCGCAAACCGCTTTCGGCCTTTCGCATCTGGGTGATTATGGGGCCACGGTTTTTTCCGGCTTCAGTCATAATCATAAAGCCGGGGAATTATGGGTTAAAAAAAGAAAACTCTCAACCGAGGCCGAGGGCGTCCCGACCGTTAAAGCCGTCAATCTGTTAATCAAAAAACATAAACTGGATCTGCCGATTTGCTCGGCCGTTTATAAAATCCTTTACCAAAAAGCCAAACCGGAATTTTTAATTAAATCACTAATGGACAGGCGCCAGGAAAGGGATTTGAAATAGGGATTTTTATTCAGCACCCCTTGTCAAAATAGACCATTTTTATTATAATTAAGCTAATCTAATTAAAGATTAGTTAATTTTCTTTATGGTTAAAAAATCCCAAGTTAAGGAGGATAAAATCATGGAAAAAATCGTTTCCCTTGCCAAAAGGCGGGGTTTTATTTTTCAGTCTTCGGAGATTTACGGCGGCATCAATTCCATCTACGATTACGGCCCTTTGGGCGTGGAACTCAAAAATAACGTCAAACGCCAGTGGTGGCAGGCCATGGTTCAGTCGCACGATAACATCGTCGGCCTGGATGCCGGCATTTTAATGCACCCGAAAATCTGGGAAGCCTCCGGCCATCTGCAGGGCTTTACCGACCCGCTGGTGGACTGCAAGGTCTGCAAAAAAAGATTTAGGGCCGATCATCTTTTGGAAGGCAAGGGCATCAAACCCGATTTTCGGCCGAGCGATCTGTCCGCCGAAGGGATAAAATGTCCGGAATGCGACGGCGAACTTACGGCCATCAGGGATTTTAATCTGATGTTTAAAACCTACATGGGCGCGCTGGAAGATACGGCCGCGGAAATTTATTTGCGTCCGGAAACGGCCCAGGGCATTTACGTTAATTACGACAATGTCTTAAAATCTTCGCGGGTCAGGATTCCCTTTGGCATCGCCCAGATCGGCAAGGCTTTCCGCAACGAAATCACCCCGGGCAACTTTATTTTCAGAACCCGGGAATTTGAACAGATGGAAATGCAGTTTTTCACGACTCCCCAAGAAACCGCCAAGTGGTTTAAGTATTGGCAGGCCCAGCGGCTGAATTGGTATCTGGATTTGGGCGTTAATAAAAAGAAATTAAGTTTTAGGGAACATAGCCAACATGAGCTGGCTCATTACGCCAAGCAGGCGGTGGACGTGGAATATCAGTTTCCCTTTGCCGAAAGCGAACTGGAAGGCATTCATAACCGCGGCGACTGGGATTTGTCCCGCCATCAGAAATTTTCCGGCCAACAGCTTACTTATTATGACGACCAGACCAAGGAAAAATTCATACCGCACATTGTGGAAACTTCCGGCGGCGTGGACCGCGCCACTTTGATGTTTTTGATTGACGCTTATCAGGAAGTGGAACCGAGAAGCGGGGACCAAGACGGCAAGCACGAGACTGAAGTGGTTTTAAGGCTGGACAAGCGTTTGGCGCCGATCAAGGCGGCCGTTTTGCCTTTGTCAAAAAAGCTGGAAAAAGAAGCTTACAAAATTTACGAAGAACTTAAACGGCATTTCATGTGCCAGTACGACGCGGCCGGCGCTATCGGCCGGAGATACCGCCGTCAGGACGAAATCGGCACGCCTTTCTGCGTTACTTATGATTTTGATTCGGCCGGGGATAAAAAAGTTACGGTCAGAGAGAGAGACACTATGAAACAGGAGAGAGTGGAAATTGGCAGTTTGGTTGATTATTTGAGAGACAGGTTATGCACAAATTAACCGTTTTAAATAACAAAATTCAACTTATCACCGCACCTTTACACGAAACTAAAGCCGTTACCGTTTTGGTTTTGGTTAAGGTCGGTTCCCGCTACGAACCGGCCAAAATAAGCGGCATTTCCCATTTTATTGAACATTTGTTGTTTAAGGGTACGAAAAAACGTCCGACCAGCCTGGACATCACCAGGGAGCTGGACGGCATCGGCGCCGAGTACAACGCTTTCACTTCCAAACACCATACCGGTTATTACATTAAGGCCAGCCATAAGCATCTGGAGCTGGCTCTGGACATGCTTTCGGACATGCTCTTTAATTCCGTTTTTGACAAAAAAGAACTGGAACGGGAACGGGGAGTGATTATTGAAGAAATCAACATGTACGACGATAATCCCTTAATCAGCATCGGCGACGTTTATGAAAGCGTGGTTTTTGCCGGACATGCTCTGGGCAGAAAAATCAGCGGGAAAAAGGCCAACGTCAGTTCCATCACTCGCCGCGAGATTTTGGATTTTTACCGCCGTTATTATTTAACCGGCCGGCTGGTGGTGGGCGTGGCCGGCAATTTTAACCAACAGCGGGCCGTAACTCTGGTTAATAAATATTTTGGCCGGCCAGAGAGCCGGGGCGCCGGCCGCCAGTTTGCCAAGTTCAGCCGAAAACAAACTTCGCCGCGGGCCGTCTCCGTTTTCAAACCAACCCAGCAGGTGCAGCTGGCCCTGGGTTTTCCGGCCATCAGCCTTAAGTCGCCCCAGGTTTATCCTTTAACGGTTTTATCCACCATTTTGGGCGGTAGCATGAGTTCGCGCCTGTTTACGGAAATCCGGGAGAAACGGGGCTTGTGTTATTCCATCAGAACCAGCCTGTCTTTATTTGAAGATACCGGCACTTTTTTGGTTCAGGCCGGCCTGGACACCTCGCGTTTGACGGAGGCCGTTGGGGCCATTAAAGACGAACTGGTTAAAATCACCGCAGATAAAGTTTCCGCCGCCGAACTTAAGCGGGCCAAGGAATTCATCAAGGGCAATCTGATTTTAAGGCTGGAAGATTCGGCCGATTTGATTGTCTGGCTGGCCGAACAGAAAATGTTGAGCGACAAAGTGGAAACTCTGGAACAAAAAATCGCCAAGCTGGACGCCGTTTCCATCAAAGACCTGGGTCAGCTGGCCAAACAATTGATTGATTTTAAGCGTTTAAACCTGGCCATTATCGGGCCGGTTAAGGATAAAAATAAATTTATAAAAATTTTTAAATAAAAATTTATGAAAAACTACACCATTAACATTTCCACCGGAACCATCATGAAACTGCTGATTTTCTTTTTGATAATTTCCTTTTTATATTTAATCAAGGAAGTTATCCTGTTGATTTTCGTGGCTCTGATTTTAGCCAGCGCTTTTGACCCCTGGGTGGATTGGTTTCAGAGTAAAAAAATTCCTCGGGGTCTGGCCATTTTAGTGATTTACATCGTCTTGGTAAGCGTGGTCAGCCTGGTCTTTGTCCTGATGGTGCCGCCGATTTCCAAAGAAATCAGCCAGCTTTCCGAAAACGTTCCGCTTTATTACGAAAAAGTGGTCAACGGCTTTAACGCCTTTCAGGGCAAAACGGAGATTAACGCCCAGAGCCAGCTGCAACAGGGTTTGTCCAACATCGGAGAAAATCTGCCCAGCACCATTTCCAACGTCTTCAGCACGATTTTTGACGTCTTTGGCGGCATCTTTTCCGTCCTGCTGGTTTTAGTCCTGACTTTTTACTTTACGGTTCAGGAAGAAGCCATGAAACAGTCCATCAGGTCTTTAACCCCGTCAAGATTCCAGCCTTACCTACTTAGGCTCTACGGCCGGATTCAGCTTAAGATGGGTCAGTGGCTTAGGGGGCAGCTGATTTTATCGGCGGTGATTTTCACCCTGACTTTTATCGGCCTGACCATTTTAGGGGTTAATTACGCTTTGGTTCTGGCTTTTGTGGCCGGTTTGTTTGAAATTATACCTTTTATCGGCCCCTGGCTGGCGGCGGTTCCGGCGATTTTCTTCGGCTTTTTACAGTCGCCGATTATGGGCGTTTCGGTGATTATCCTTTACATTATCATTCAGGAACTGGAAAATCATTTGATTGTGCCGAAAGTCATGAGCAAGGCGGTGGGCCTTAATCCTTTAATCGTGATTATCGTGATTTTAATCGGCGCCAGATTAAGCGGCATAACCGGCGCTTTGATTGCCGTGCCGGTGGCCACGGCCATTTCCGTTTTTCTCAAGGATTTTATGGAACGGCGGATTGAAGACGAAATCAAGCTGGCCGAGTAATTTATATGGGAACTTTGTACATCGTGGCCACGCCTATCGGTAATCTGGAAGACATTACCTTGCGCGCTTTGAGAATTTTAAAAGAAGTTGATTTGATTTTATGCGAGGATACGCGGGTGACGAAAAAATTGCTTGACCATTACCAGATTAAAACGCCGACCATGTCCTATCATCAGCATTCGGGGACGGTCAAATCGGAGAAAGTATTAAATCAGTTAAATCAGGGCAAAGCTTTGGCTTTGGCTACCGATGCCGGCACGCCCGGAGTTTGCGATCCGGGCGGCAAAATCATTGCCGAGGCCGTTTTGGCCGGACATCAGGTGATACCCGTGCCCGGACCATCGGCAATGGCTGCGGCCGTGGCCATAGCCGGACTGCCGCTGGACAAGTTTTTATTTCTGGGTTTTCTGCCTCATAAAAAAGGCCGCCAGACTTTATTGAAAAAAATCGCCGAGAGCGACTATCCCGTTATTTTATACGAGTCGGTCCATCGGATTGAAAAATTGTTAAGTGAGTTGAACCAGTCAAGCCGGATTGTTGTTTGCCGGGAATTGACCAAAAAATTTGAAACGATTTACCGGGGCACGGCCGAGGCAGTCAAGGCCAAATTAAAACCGTCGGAAATCAAGGGGGAATTCACGGTAATCATTGAAGGCAAAAAATAATGAAAGAGAAGTTTTACATCACCACCACCTTGCCCTACGTTAATGCCGAGCCGCACATCGGCTTTGCTTTGGAAATCGTGCAGGCGGACGTGATTGCCCGTTATCATCAAATTTTAGGCGCCGAGGTTTTTTTTAATACCGGCACCGACGAGCACGGCCAAAAAATTTACGAGGCCATTCAAAAAGCGGGTCAGTCGCCGCAGGAGTACACCGACGAATACGCGGCCAAGTTTGACGCTTTAAAAGAAGCCTTAAATCTGTCTTACAACAGTTTTATCCGCACCACCGATCCTTATCACCTAAAAGCGGCTCAAGAGTTTTGGACCAGATGCGCTAAAAACGGCGATATTTACAAAAAAGATTATAAAGTTAAATATTGCGTTGGTTGCGAATTGGAAAAAACCGATTCCGAATTGGTGAACGGCAAATGTCCGGTACATCCCAATTTGGAACCGGAAGACAGGGAAGAGGAAAATTATTTTTTCCGTTTCTCGGCCTATCAGAACAAGCTGTTGGAGTTTTATGAAAGTAATCCGGATTTTGTGGTGCCGGACAAAAGGTTCAACGAAATCAAGACTTTTGTCAAAGATGGTTTGAATGATTTCAGCATTTCCCGTCTTAAGGAGAAAATGCCTTGGGGCGTGCCCGTACCCGGCGACGAAACTCACGTGATGTACGTCTGGTTTGACGCTTTGATCAATTACCTTTCCTGTCTGGGCTGGCCCAAAGACGAAAAAAAATTCAAGGCTTTCTGGCCGGGCGTTCAGGTGGCCGGCAAGGACAATTTGCGCCAGCAGTCGGCCATGTGGCAGGCCATGCTGATGTCCGCCGGTTTGCCCAACTCCAAGCAAATCATGATTCACGGTTTTATTTCCAATGCCGGACAAAAAATGTCCAAAAGTTTGGGCAACGTGGTCAATCCTTTGGAGTTGGTGAATAAATACGGCACCGACGCCGTCAGATATTATTTGTTAAAATATGTTCAGCCTTTTGAAGACAGCGATTTTTCCATTGAATCATTTGAAGAAGTTTACAACGCGGATTTGGCCAATGGCATTGGCAATTTGGTTTCCAGAGTTTCAAATTTAGTTGAAAAGAATTTTGATGGGAAAATTGCAATTGGAAATGATAGGGAATTTAATTTAACAGCAGTATCGGAGAATATAGAAGATTACCAGTTCAATGTTGCTTTACAGATTATTCAACTTGCCATTTCAGAATTAGATGTGTTTATTGATACCGAAGCGCCTTGGAAAATCGTTAAATCAGATAAAGATAAGGCGATGCGTATTTTATCGCGTTTGGTTGATCGGATTTTATTACTATCCGAACAGCTCAAACCATTCTTGCCCGAAACTGCCGATAAGATTGAAAAAATATTTACGGCCAGGAAAATAAATAAGCCGGCAGAATCATTATTTCCCAGATTATAATTTTTTAATCATAAATTTATGAGCGCATTAGACATTATCATTTTATTTCTTCTGGCTTTGTTTATCTGGAAGGGGATTAGAATGGGACTGATTGAATCGGTCGGCGGCATTATCGGCCTGTTTATCGGGGCTTTTATGGCCGGCCGGTATTATGACGAAGCGGCGGCCATGCTCAAAGGTCTGCTGTTCGGTTCGGAAATGCTGGCCACCATTTTGGGCTTTCTGTTGGTTTTTATCGTGGTCAACCGGGCCATCGCCCTGCTTTTTTGGGTGGTGGACAAGATTTTCAACATCATCGCCATCATTCCTCTTTTAAAGACCTTTAACCGGCTCTTGGGCGGCTTGTTCGGCCTGATAGAAGGCCTGATTTTTATGGGTATTATCGTTTTCTTTTTGTCGCTCCTGCCTTTTACCGGCAGCGTGGGCCGGGCGGTTGATGATTCCAGATTTGCCGGAATTTTTACCACCGTGGGCAAGCTGGCCGATCCGTTTTTGCCCGATCAGCTGATTAACCTGCCGTTTAACTTCGGCGATTTGCCGATTTCGCCCAATGATTTTGGCCAAATCCCGCTGGAGAAGTTAAAAGATTTGGGCCTTGACCCGGACAGCATCAATCCCGAAGACCTGCCCGAAGAATACCGTAAATATTTAGAGAATTAGAAATTGCCTGCCGCCTGCCTGCCAGCAAGGCAGGGCAAGGCAGGGAAATTAGAAATTATAATATATTATGTTGATTGATACGCATGCTCATTTGAATTTTGAGGCCTATGACGATGACCGCGGCGAGGTGATTAAAAGATGCGAAGATAAAAAAATGAAGGTCATCAACGTGGGGGCGCAGTTTGCCACCAGCCGGCTGGCCGTTCAACTGGCCGAAGATTACGAGATTTTATACGCCGCGGTCGGCCTGCATCCGATTCATGTTTTTGACGAAGATTTTAATTCGGACGATTATCAGCGCTTGATTGACAATTCAACAAAAGTTGTGGCCATCGGCGAAACCGGCTTTGATTTTTTCCACCCGACCTTTAACCGGGCCGGCGCCGGGGAAAAGTCCATTGACGAAGTCCTGGCCAAGCAAAAAGAAGTTTTTTTAAATCAGATTAAATTGGCCAAACAAAACAACTTGCCCTTAATTCTGCACGGACGAAACGGCCTGGAGGGCCGGAACGTTTATCTGGAAATGCTGGAAATTTTAAAAGCGGCCAAAGCGGAACGGGCGGTTTTTCATTGTTTCGGCGGTGATTTGGTTATGGCCGAAGCTATTATCGGCCAGGGATTTTATATCGGCGCCGACGGCCCCCTGACTTTTAAAAAGAAAGCCGAAGAACTTCAGTCCATGATCGCCAAACTGCCTTTGGATAAAATTTTAATAGAAACCGATTGTCCGTATCTGGCGCCCGAACCGCGCCGGGGGAAGAGGAACGAACCGGCTTACGCGGACTACGTGGCCGCCAAAATCGCCGAGCTGAAGCATCTGGCCAAAGAGGAGGTTATTGAGCGGACTTGGCAGAATGCCAAGAATTTATTTGGATTATAAAATAATAACCGTTTAGGCGAGGCTTCAGCCTCGCCATCAGCGGAGGCTGAACCCTCCGCTAAACGTGAAGATAATAATAACCTTGCTTGTTTAGGCGAGGCTTCAGCCTCGCCATCAAAAAATTAATTAGGCCATAAAGTATATGCTTTGCATAACTTTATGACAAGAAAAGCGATTTATGGAAAAGCCTCATTTTGATGATGGACATTATATTTACTTTGTTACATCAAAAACATTTAAAAATTATCCATATTTTAAGGAAGAGAAAAATTGTTATATTTTATTGAACGTCATTAATGAATTAAAGAAAGAATTAGATTTTAAGTTATTCGGTTATGTAATTATGCCAGATCATTTACATTGTTTAATTGAGCCCGCTTTAGATAAAAAGTTTAATATATCTTATATTATGATGAGAATTAAAGGTTGGTCTGCAAGATTGATTAAACTTGCGGAGGCTGAACCCTCCGCTAAACGTGAAGATAATAATAACCTTGCTTGTTTAGGCGAAGCTTCAGCCTCGCCATCAGTACAGGTTTGGCAAAAATCATTTCATCAAATTCAAATTTATTCTGAAAAATTTTTTAATCAGAAATTGAACTATATTCATGAAAATCCTTTAAAATCACAGTTAGTCAAAGATCCGGCTGATTATCCATGGTCAAGTTATAGAAATATTTATTTAGATAATAATTTATTAATTGAAATTGATCGGCCAGCTTTATAAATTTGCTAAATAATCATAAATTAATTAAGATAGATTATATCCAGTTATAATATTTATGGAAACCCTGTTAATCATCGTTTTAGTCGCGGTAATTATCGGTTTGGCCGCCAGTTTTTGGTTTTCCAGCCGCAAAAGCTCGGGCTTGACCCAAGACGGCCAGTCTTTGGTTATGTTGCAGAACCAGATTAGTGAAATCTCCAAAACTCTGGACGTCAAGCTGGGCGATTCCAACAAGATGCTGCAGGGCCAGCTTCAGGAGTCGGCAAAAATCGTCCGCGACGTTACGGAAAAGCTTACCAAGCTGGACGAAACCAACCGCCAGGTGGTCGGCTTTGCCGATCAGCTTAAGAGCCTGCAGGATATTTTAAAAAATCCCAAACAGCGGGGCATCTTGGGTGAGTTTTATCTGGAGACCGTTTTAAAAAACGTTTTGCCGCCCGGCGCTTACAAATTGCAGTACGGTTTTAAGGACGGCACCATCGTGGACGCGGTGATTTTCATCAAAGATAAAATCATTCCGATTGATTCAAAGTTTAGTCTGGAAAATTACAATAACATCGTCAACGAAAGGGATGAGGCCGAAAGAGGCCGGCTGGAAAAACTGTTCAAGCAGGATTTAAAAAACCGCATTGACGAAACCTCCAAATACATCAAGCCGGACGAGAATACCATGGACTTCGCCTTTATGTTCATTCCGGCCGAGGCCATTTATTATGATTTGCTGATTAACCAGGTGGGAGCGGTCAAGGTCAATACCCAGGATTTGATAGAATACGCTTTTAAGGAAAAGAAAGTCATCATTGTTTCGCCGACTTCCTTCTTTGCTTATCTGCAAACCGTCTTACAGGGTTTAAGAGCCCTGCAAATAGAAGAATCGGCCAAAGAAATCAGAAAGCGAGTGGAACAGCTGGGCAAACATATCGCCAGCTATGATGCCTATATGCAAAAGCTGGGCAATAACCTCGGCACTACCGTTAATATGTATAACTCGGCCTACAAGGAATTCGGCAAGATTGAAAAAGACGTTTTAAAAGTATCCGGCGGTGAAGCCAAAATTGAGCCGATGGAATTAGATAAGCCAAAATTTGACTAAAATAATAAAAGCCCGCCATTTAAAAATCAGCTGGCGGGAAAAATACGTTGGTTAGCCCAAGGTTAAGCTTTGATTGTTGATAGTTGATTTTGGCTGATATTAGCCAATTTTTTTTAAACCCTATTGATTATTTTGCTTAAATAATATATAATATTGGCGAATTTTAATATTTTTAATATTTTTTCGCCGGATTAAAAAAATGGATGATAAGGATAAAAAAGAGGTCAAAGGAGCCTGGTGGCAACCGGCCGTGAGCATCTGCGTTCAAATAACCGGCTGGATCGCCGCCCCGATAATTATCGCCCTGTTTTTGGGCAAATGGCTGGATGAAAAATATGGTACTCAACCCTGGTTTTTCCTGGGCCTGATGCTGGCGGCTTTTATCATAACTTCCGTCGGCATCGCCAGAGTTTCCATAAGTTATATTAAAAAAATTGAGCAAGAAGCCAAGCGGTCGCAAAAATCAGAAAATAAAAAATTAGACAATAATGACTAATTTAGAAGAAAACTTAGTGGCCGAAAGTCAGCAGCCGAATGGTCCGGCCGCTGCCCAATTGGCCACCGAAACCGGAAATGTTTCCCACCAGGCGACGCTTTTTGCCGAGCCTGTTTTTAATATCGGCGATTTTACGGTAACCAACTCCCTGATTAATTCCTGGGCGGTAGTGGCGATTGTTATTGTCTTAAGCCTGGTTATCGGCAGGAAGATTAAAAGAATACCGGGCCGGTTGCAGGGCGCGGCCGAAAAAATTCTGGAAGGCGCCATGAATCTGGCCGATTCGGTTACTGGAGACAGGGCCAAAACCAAAAAAATTTTTCCGCTGACCTTCGCCATTTTTATTTTTATTTTGCTGAACAACTGGATGGGCTTATTGCCGGGCATCGGTTCCATCGGTTTTATAGAAAGCCATCAGGGTGAGTTATTGTTTGTGCCGCTGTTTAGGGGAGCGACCGCCGATTTAAACACCACTCTGGCCCTGGCCATTATGGCCGTCATCGGCTCCAACGTTTTTGGAATTTTCGCGGTCGGTTTGTTCCGGCATTTTAACAAATTCATCAACCTGAAAGCTTTTGCCGAAATTCCCAAAAAGTTCAGGAAAGAACCGACCATTGTTTTCGTCAATCCGATCAAGGCTTTCGTGGGCCTGATTGAAATCATCGGCGAGGTCGCCAAAGTGGCCTCTTTGTCTTTCAGGCTGTTCGGCAATATTTTTGCCGGCGAGGTTTTGCTTTCGGCCATGGCCGTGATTTTCGCCTTTGGCTTGCCCATCCCGTTCATGTTTTTGGAAGTCATCGTCGGCATTATCCAGGCCCTGATTTTCGCCATGCTGACTTTGGTTTATTTTTCCATCGCCTCGGCAGCGGAAGAACATTGATTATTTGAATATTTGAGTATTTGATTATTTGCCTGATAGAAAAACAAATAATCAAATAATCTACCAGTCAAATATGCAAATAATTTAAGATTTACTTGGCGACGTTAAAAAAATAATACCGTCGTAACCAAGAAATCATAAGAAAGGTCAACGTTATGGAAAACGAAGTTTTAAAAACCGCTCTGGATTTAACCATGGTCGCCAAAGGCCTGGCCATCGGCATCGGTTCTATCGGGCCGGCTTTGGCCATCGGTAAGATCGGCGCCAAAGCCATGGAATCCATCGGCCGCAATCCGGAAGCCGCCGGCAAAATTCTGGTGCCGATGCTTTTAGCCGCAGCTTTTGCCGAAGCCATCGCCATTTACGCCTTGGTGATCGCTTTCTCCATTTCTTAGTCTGTTTACAGACGAAGGCCGGAATTTTTCCAGCCTTCGGAGTAAGAAGATTATTAAGGGCGTTAAGTATTAAGTCCCTCCCGATTTAACACTTAATCGCCTTAACACTTAAAAATATTATGGATGAATTAATAAGAACATTTCACATTGACTGGAAGCTGTTAATCGCCCAGCTGGTTAATTTTGCCGTTGTTTTGTGGGTTTTATACCGCTTTGCCATCAAGCCGCTTTCTAAGGCGATGGACAAGAGAAGCAAAGAAATCGCCAAGAGTCTGGAAGACGCCAAAAAGATAGAAACCAATTTGATGATGGCCGAAGAGGAACGGGAGAAAAAAATCCAGGCGGCCAAGCAGGAAGCCCATCAGATTATAGAACAGGCCCAAGCCCAGGGCAGCCGGCAGGCCCAGGAAATGCTGGAACAGGCCAAGGCCGATGTCGGGCGGGTAGTAACGGAAGCCAAAAACCAGATTAAATCGGAAAAGGAAACGATGTTAAGAGAGGTTAAAACCGAAGTGGCGGAACTGGTGGTTAAATCCACCAGAAAGATTTTAGCGGAAACGGTTGACAATAAAATCGATTCAAAATTAATCGAACAGACTTTAATCGAAATAAAAAATAAAGAATCATGAAGAAAATCAGTCCCAAACAATACGCCGTCGCTTTATATCAGGTAATTAAAGATAAACAAGGCAATCAGTTGAATCAAGCTTTTGATAATTTTTTGCAATTGGTCCGGCAGAACAAGGACTGGAAAAATTTAGATAAAATCGTTAAGGCTTTTGCTAAAGTTTATCTGGAAGAGGAGAACCTGTCCGAAGCGACGGTGGTAACGGCCAGAGAAATTCCCGACGCTCTTTTGGCTAAAATTAAAAAATGGCTGGAAGAGTCCGGCCAAAAATCAGTCAGCCTAAAAAAAGAGATTGACCCTTCGCTTTTGGGCGGCCTGGTCATCAGGCAGGCTGACAGCGTTCTGGACGCTTCTTTAAAAACCAAGCTTAAAAAATTACAGTTTAATTTAAATAAATAATTTAAAATAGGAAATCATATGGCCAATAAAGATCAAATCGTGGCACAGCTTAAAAAAAGAATAGAAGATTTTAAAGCCGAAGCCACGGTGGAGAAAGTCGGAACGGTGGTGGAAGTCGGCGACGGCATTGCCCGGATCGCCGGTTTGTCCGAATGCATGTCCCAGGAAATGATTGAATTTGAAAACGGTGAATTCGGCGTGGCCTTGAATCTGGAAGAGGATACCGTGGGCGCCATGATTTTGGGCGATTACTTGGGGATTAAAGAAGGCGACCAGGTCAAGCTTACCGGTCGGATTTTGGAAGTGCCGGTCGGCGAGGCCGTAATCGGCCGGGTGGTCAATCCCCTGGGCCAGCCTCTGGACGGCCAGGGCGAAATTAAATCCGACAAATTCTATCCGGTGGAAAAAATCGCTCCGCGCGTGATTGAGAGAAAATCGGTGAAGACGCCGGTTCAGACGGGCATTAAGGCGATTGATTCCATGATTCCCATCGGCCGCGGCCAGCGGGAACTGATTATCGGCGACCGTCAGACCGGCAAAACGGCCTTAGCCGTTGACACCATCATCAACCAGCACGATCAGGACATGATTTGCGTTTACGTGGCCATCGGCCAGAAAAAATCCAAAGTGGCCAAACTGGTGGCCAAGCTAAAAGAGCACGGCGCCATGAAATACACCACCGTGGTTATGGCCGGCGCGTCAGATCCGGCTTCGTTGACTTTTATTTCTCCTTACGCCGGTTGCGCCATGGGCGAATATTTTATGGACCAGGGCAAGGACGTCTTGATTATTTACGATGATTTGTCCAAACACGCCGTGGCTTACCGCGAAATTTCTTTACTGTTAAAAAGACCGCCCGGACGCGAGGCTTACCCCGGCGACATTTTTTATCTGCATTCCCGCCTGCTGGAAAGAGCGGCCAAGCTCTCGGAAGAAAAAGGCGGCGGTTCGTTAACGGCTTTGCCGGTGATTGAAACGCAGGCCGGCGACGTTTCCGCTTACATTCCGACCAACGTCATTTCCATTACCGACGGCCAGATTTTTTTGGAATCGGATTTGTTCTACAAAGGCATCCGTCCGGCCCTGAATACCGGCATTTCGGTTTCCCGCGTGGGTTCGGCCGCCCAAATCAAGGCCATGAAAAAAGTGGCCGGCAAGTTAAAGCTGTCCATGGCCCAGTTCAGGGAATTGGAAGCTTTTGCCCAGTTCGGTTCGGATTTGGACGAGGCCACCCAAAAGCAGCTTAATTTGGGCCGCCGTCTGACGGAAATCTTAAAGCAGGGCCAGTACGAGCCGATGCCGGTGGCGAACCAGGTGGCCATTTTATTTGCCGCTTTAAGCGGCTATCTGGACGACGTGGCGGTGGAAAAAGTTTCGGAGTTTGAAAAAGAATTCCATAAATACATGTCCGTCAGCGGCCGGGAAGTTCTGGATAAAATCAACCAGACTAAAGAGCTGAACGAAGAAACCGAAACTAAATTAAAACAAGTCATCGAAGACTTTAAGAAGCAATATACCAATTAATTTACAATTTTAAATTTTCAATTAATCTCTAATTTTAAAATTTTTAATTAAATATTAATTTGAAATTAGAAATTGTCGGCCCAAGGCCGACCAGCCTCGGGCTGGGAAATTAAAAATTAATCACATGGGTCAGTCAACCATAGACATCAGAAGAAGAATCAAATCGGTCGGTAATACCAAAAAGATTACCAAGGCCATGGAATTGGTTTCGGCGGCTAAAATGAGAAAGGCCACTGCCAGCGTTTTATCGTCCCGGAATTATTCAAGCCTGGCCTGGAGACTGGTCCGGCGGCTGGCCGGTAAAACCGATGCCAAACTGCACCCCTTGCTTAAGTCAAAAAAGGCAGTTAAAAAAATCGGCCTGCTGTTAATCAGCTCCAATAAAGGTTTGTGCGGCGGTTTTAATTCCCACATCATCGCCAAAGCGGTCAATTACGTCAAAAAGAATTCAGACCGAGACGTAGCCGTTGAATTGATTGTCTTGGGCAAAAAAGGCGGCAGTTTTATGGCCAAGAGAAATTATCAGCTTGGCGCCGATTTTGAAAAACTGGACATTGTGCCGGACATCACCGGCATCCGTCCGATCGCCAAACTGCTGATGGAAGGCTTTTTGTCCGGCCAGTACGACAAGGTGGCCGTGGCTTATACCGATTTCGTTTCCATTTTGGTTCAGAAACCGAGAATACTTGAGTTATTGCCTTTGGACAGCGAAATGGATGAAGATTTAGGCGAGATTGAAGGTACGAGCAAAGAGCGAGGAGCAAAGAGCGAGGAGCAAATTGAGTATCTTTTTGAACCGTCCCCGGAGGAGGTTTTAAAAAATTTATTGCCCCGGCTGATTGAAACGCAGATTTACCAGGCGATTCTGGAATCCGACGCGGCCGAGCATTCGGCCCGGATGGTGGCCATGAGAAACGCCACGGACGCGGCCAAGGAAATGATTGACGACTTGACGCTGGTTTTTAACAAGGCCCGCCAGGCGGCCATTACGTC